>SCVU01000388.1 GCA_004296785.1 Planctomycetota bacterium | reverse complement strand
GGCGGCGGCGACCTCGGCCGCCGACGCAGCCGCGGGATCCTGCGCATGGGCGCGCCCGGCGAGCGCGCCCGCGATCAGCGCGGCGAGCGCCGCACCGTGGTGGAAGCGGAGCCCTGCGACATCCCGGAGCCGTCGAATCGTTCGATGTCCCAACGGATCGCGTCGGGCAACTCGACGCCGCGGAGAGTGTAGCTGTTCGCGCCGACGCGGACAGGACCGAACAGCGGCGGCGTCCCCGGCGCGGCGCCGGCTGCATGGATCGACAGCTCGAAGTGATCGCCGGGCTCGAGCTCGCCCAGCCATTCGTAGCGCTCGAACGAATCGCCGCCGTCGAGCGGCGACACCGCGCGGATCTCCGCGCCGAGCGGCGTCTCTCCCTGCGTTCCCGCGGGTTGTGCGCGATCCCACAGGCGCCAGCCGACCACGCCGAGCGCGAGCAGCCCGGCGGCCGCCGCCAGCGGCGCCAGCCGGCGCCACGCGGACGGCGTCGAGCGCGGCGCGCTCGCCGCACCGCTCGCGCGCAGCGCACGCAGCGGAGCGCGACCAAAGGCCAGTGCCGCTTGTTCCTCGGCGGCATCGCGGTCGAGCGCGCTTTGCAGCGCGGCGAGCGCATCGAGCTCCTCCGCGCAGCGCGGGCAGCTCGCGCGCAGCGCGCGCACCGCGGCCGCGCGACCGTCGAGATCGCCGCAGGCGACGTCGACGAGCATGCGCTCGTGCTCCGGCGCGTGCGCGCCCGAATCGGATCCTGTGTTCATGTCCCCTCCTCGTCGAACGCGCGCTTCAGCCTGTCCCGCAGTCGGATCAGCGCGCGGTGGTAATGCGACTTCGCGGTGTTGACGGGCATCGCGAGCTCGGCCGCGATCTCCGGGAAGCCCAGTTGTTCGTAGTGGCGCATCCGCACGACGCGCTGCTCGACGTCCGACAGCCCGCACAGCGCGACGCGCAGCCGCTGCAGGTCGTCGGCCGCCCATTCCGACGGCTCGCCGACCGTCGGCAGCTCGAGCTCGTGCGCGTCGATCGACGTCGTGCCGCGCCGGCCGCGGCGGCGCACCGCGTTCATGAACTGCAGCGCGCAGATCCGGTAGACCCAGGCCTCCAGCGGCCCGCGGCCCTCGTACTCGCCGAGCTTGGTCCAGGCGATCGCCTGGCACTCCTGGTCGAGGTCGCGCAGCGCCTCGCCGTCGAACATGCCGCCGAAGCGGCGATTCTGCGTGTTCAGGAACAGCGCGACGCAGGTCAGGCGCTCGACCAGCCGGTCGGTCGAGCCGCGGTCGCCGCCGCGCGCGGCGCGGGCGAGCTCCAGGTCGTGGGTCGCGGAGAGCGCCAGGTCGGCGTCTCGCCGAGGGGTGCTCGGGCTCGGCGGGGACTGCATCCGGTCGCGCCAAGCGCGCGGCCGGCCATCGTAGGAACCGCTGAACGCGAGGGAAACAGGCGACACGGTCCACGTTGTGTCCCCGCTCGCTCCGCAGTTGCAGAAACGGGAGCGAATCCAGATGCGGGAGCGCGCGCGTCGCGAACGACCGTTTGGTTGCGGCGCCGCGGCCGATTCGCCCGCGAGCGCGCAGTCCTCGAACTCGAGCTTTGCGCTCGAGCGCGCTCAGAGCCCGGTCTTCAACAGCGTCAGCGTCGACGGAGCGCCGAGCACGACCGACGGGCCGCTCGGATCGACGAACGCGGGCTCGAGGAACAGCGTGCCGCCCTCGATGCCCGGCGGCAGCAGTCCCGCGGTCGCGCTCACGCTCAGCGTGCCCGACGGCGGAACCGGCCCGAGTCCGAGGACGCTGACCGGCGGCGCGAGCAGCAGCACGCCCGCGAGCGGCTGCGACACGACGCCGAGCGACGGCGTCGTCGAGAGCGCGAACAGCGCCTGCTCACCCGCCGCGCCGTGCAGCGTCGCGGAGATCGGCTGGCCCTCGCGCACCGGCGAGAGGACCTGGAGGCCGTGCGCGATCCCGTTCAGCGTCGTCGGCGTCAGGCCGGGCGAGAACTGCGGGCCGTTCGCGCCTAGACCGCACGCGCCGAACGCCGCGCCGCCGCTGCCGCCCTGCACGGGCGAATCGAGCAGCACGACCGAGACGCCGGCCCCGAAACTGGAGAGCCCCGCTCCACCGGAGCCGCCGCCGACGCAGCCGAACGTCGGGTGCGCGTAGCCGTTCGTGCCGGCGCCGCCCGTGAAGCTCGCGCCCGAGCCGAACAGCTTGCCGTTGAACAGCGTGACCGCGGCGCCGCCGGATCCGGTCTGGCCGAAGAACGGGAAGCTGGTGATCGGCGGAGCATCGCCGCCGCGGACGATCGAGTCGAACACGTGCACCGGCCCCTCCGAGAAGACGCCGTTGCCGCCGTTGCCGGGAGATGCCTTGCCGGTGCCGCTGCCGCCGAGGATGTCGCAGCGAGCGATCGTCACGCCGCCGAACGAGTTCGTGATGATCACGCCGGTTCCCGGACCGGCGAACTGGACGTGCGAGCCGCGCAGCACGCACTCCTCGACCCACACGGGACCGGATGCGTTCCCGATGCCGAGGCCGGTCGTGTACGCCTGCGAGTTTCCAGGGACGTGCAGGCCGCGCACGACGACCGGCTGACCGGAGTGATTGCCGAACACGCCCGCGCCCCACTGCACGCGGACGTCCGCGCCGAGGTCGGCGATCAGAGTGAGCGCGCGTCCGGTGATCTGCGGGTGTTCGTTGTAGCTGCCCGCCTTGACGAGCACGACGTCGCCGTCGGCAGTGGCGTTGATGCCCGCCTGGATCGACGTGAAGTCGACGCCAGGGCCGGGTTGGTCATCGACGACCCAGACCTGGCCTTGAGCGGCGGCGGACGAGGCGAGTGCGAGCAGACCCAACGACAGCGAACGCGAGCGGAGCAGCATGGCGCGATCCTCGTGTGCGGGAGCCGGGTGAAACGGTCGCTTCATGCTAGCGCCGGTGCGCGGCGGCGGACGCGCGAGCTCGCTTCCCTCGTTGCGCGGCGGTGACGGCTGGGGGCGCTGCCACGGGATAAGCTCCTGCTCGCCTTCGCCCCCCCCGAGGAAACACGCGATGCTCCCGCTCCTGCTCGTCGGAACCTCGTTCGCTCCAGCCGCTGCGCCGCCGCGCTTCGACTTCGACGACGCGCTGCACGCGGCGCTCGCGCGCGCCGGAGACGTCGACGGCGACAAGGTCGAGGACTTCATCGCGATGGACCGCGTGTCCGGCGGGCCGCTCGTCATCGTGTCGGGCTGGACCGGCGAGCGGATCCGCGTGCTCGAAGCGGCCACGCCCGAGTGGAATTTCGGTCGCTCGCTCGCGTGCGCGGGCGACCTGAACACGGACGGCGTTCCCGATCAGCTCGTCGGTGGATTCGGCGCTGTGCGCATCTACTCGGGCCGCGACGGCTCGGTCCTGCGCGAGCTGCGACCTGCGACGCCGAACCTCGGCTTCGGCTTCCACGTCGCGGGCGAAGGCGAGCTCGACGGCGACGGCGTGCCGGACTTCCTCGTCGTCACCGACGCGACGAGCATGAACTACCTGGAGGGACGACGCCGCACTTGGGGAGCCCCACCCGCACTTGAAACGCAGGGACGTGTCGACCTGTACTCGGGGAAGACTGGAGCTCCGATCCGGTACGCGCTTCCGCTCGCGGAGGAATCACCATTGTGCGTCGCGCTCACCGTTCCACCGTGCGGCGGTACCGAGTGGCCGCAGCCGGCGCCGATCCCGGCCGCACCGTTCCAACTCTCGGCTTCCAAAGTCGTGCTCGGTCGTGCGGCCGCGTTCCTGCCGGATCGCAACGGCGACGGTTTCAGCGAGCTCGCCATCGTGTGCCACGCGCCGGGCCCGATCGAGGTGTTCGGCGATCCGAACCAGGGGAAAGAGGGCGGCGGCTTGCTGATCCAAGGCGAGAGCGGCGTCTTCGTCGACGTGCGCTCGGGCGCGGACGGAGCGCGATTGACTGCGTTTGGCACCACCTACTTGCCAGCCAACCACGAGGGCTGGCTCGTCGGCTCGGCGGGCGACATCGACGGAGACGGCGCAGCGGATCCCTACCTCGCCGTACTCAATCAGGAATTGTGCGTGTTCTCGGGCAAGACGAACGCGGCGTTGCTGCGCGTCCACGCTTGCGGTGGCAATCTCAATGGCGCTTACACGAGTGTCGCGGCGCTCGGCGATATCGATGGCGACGGGCGCGGCGAAATCGGGTTCGCGGCGAACGAGGTGGGGTTCGACAGTGACGGCGGCATGTGGTGCGTGCTCGACCACAAGAGTCGCGCGCTCAAGTTCGAGCACCTCCGCGGCCTCGTGTGTGGGTTCGAGATCAGCGCCGCGGGCGACCTCGACGGCGACAAGGTGCTGGACTTCGTGGTGCTCGAGCACACGCGCCGGAGTGTGCGCGCACACTCGGGCAAGGACTTCGCGGAGTTGTGGAAGTTCTCGTTCGACGCGCCGGTCAAGCCGGGCACGCGCTGAGCCGGCGTCGAGCGCCGATCACGCGCCGTCGTACGCGCGTTGCAACGCCGCCCAGTCGAGCTTCACCATCGCGCACATCGCCAGCATGACGCGCGTCGCCTTCGCGCTGTCCTTGTCCTTCAGCATGCCGGGCAGCTCAGCGGGCGCGACCTGCCACGCGACGCCGTACTTGTCCTTCAACCAGCCGCACTGGATCGGCTGACCTCCGACCACGAGCGCGTCCCAGTAGCGATCGATCTCCGCCTGTGTGTTGCACTTGATGAAGAACGACGTCGCGAGCGACGGCTTCTCGTCGGGCCCGTTGAGCAACATGAACTCGTTGCCGTCGAGCTCGATCAGCGCGCCGAGGAACGTCCCCTTCGGCATCGGACCGTCGCCGGTGTAGCGCAGCTCGTTGACGACCCGCGAGTGCGGGAAAACCGAGAGGTAGAACTTCAGCGCCTCTTCGGCCTGACTGGCGAACGCGATGCACGGGACGATCTTCGGCATGCGGAGCTCCTGGAGGGACTGGGCGTCGCTCGGCTCACAGCAACCCGAGATCGCGCAGCGCGCCGAGATCCTTCTGGATCGCGCCGGCGCACTTCTGCATCCCCATCCGCGCCTCGGTGTCGAGCGGCAGCTCGACCACCTTCTCGACCCCGTTCTTCCCGAGGATCGCCGGCACACCCATGTACATCCCCTCGAAGCCGTACTGCCCGTTGAGCAGGCACGCGCACGGCAAGAGGCGCTTCTCGTCGTTCAGGATCGACGCCGCCATCGCGACCGATGCCGACGCGGGCGCGTAGAACGCGCTGCCGGTCTTCAAGAGCGCGACGATCTCCGCGCCGCCCTTGCGCGTCCGATCCGCCATCGCGTCGATCGACGCCTTGTCGACCAGCGCGCCGAGCTCGACGCCGTTGACCGTGCAGTAGCGCGGCATCGGCACCATTTCGTCGCCGTGCGCGCCGAGCACCATCGCGTCGACGTCGCGCACGTTCGCGCCGGTCTTCTCCGCGATGAACCACGAGAAGCGCGCCGAGTCGAGCACGCCGGCCATCCCGATCACGCGCTTGGCGGGAAAGCCAGTCTTCACGCGCATCAGGTGCACCATCGTGTCGAGCGGGTTCGTCACGACGATCACGAACGCGTCGGGCGAGCCGTTGCGCACGTAGTCGGCGACCTGCGAGACGATCTTGCCGTTCGTGCCGAGCAGGTCCGAGCGGCTCATGCCCGGCTTGCGCGGCAGGCCGGCGGTGACGATGAAGAGATCGGAGCCGTAGGTGTCCTTCGGATCCGCGGTGCCGGTGACGCGCGTCGTGTAGCCCTCGATCGCGGCGGCCTGATTGAGGTCGAGCGCGATGCCCTTCGCGCGGCCGTCGAGGATGTCGATCAGGACGACCTCGCCGGCGAGGTTCTTCTCGGCGCACTTCTGTGCGGCCGACATGCCGACGTAGCCGGCTCCGACGACGGTGATCTTGCGCTGGGCGATCGTGGACATGCGGGGCTCTCGTGCGACGCTCGCGCGTCGCGGCGCGAATGGGCCGCATAGATTAGCGTCGCCGGTCGCGCAAGCGCAGCGCGCGGCGCGCGGGTCGATCGCCCGCGCGCCGCGCGCTCGGGAGCGCGCTACAGCACGTCCATCGGCGCACTCAACCGCTCGCCCGAATCGGGGAAGCTCCACTGGTTGAACGCACCTTGCCCGTCCTGACCGGGGAAGCCGTCGTCGGCGATCGGCGCGGGGCGGCTCGTGTGGATCATCAGCGGGCACGGCAGCGACGGGCACAGTCCGTACGAGCTGAGATCGTTGGCCCAACTGGCCGCGCTCGACACTTCGACGACCGCATCGACGACGAAGATCACCTCGTCGCCGGCGCCGAGTGCGCCGCGCGGGAAGCTGAACGAGAAGGACGCGGCGCCCGCCACGGTCGGCACTTCGCTGACCACGTACGGCGCTCCGGGCAGCGAGCCGGCGCCATCGACGACCAGCGGCGTGTCGAAGCCCGGCAACGCGGGATCCACGCTGGCGAGCGCGATCTCGGCGACCGCGCGGCACGCGGTCACCGGCGTGGCGCTGATCGACATCACCTTGCCCGTCGCCGCCTCGCGAGCGAGCACGTGTCCGATCACGACTCGGTTCTCCGCGGGCATGCGCTGGAACGAGTTGCCGACCCAGTCGCCGCCGCGCTTGTGGGCGATGTCGAACACGACGGTCGCGCTCACCGTGGTCGCGTCGTAGCTCGCCTGCAGGCTCGACGCCTGGATCACCTGCTCGTGCAGCAGCTGGCGGTCCTTGACGCTCGTCACCGGCGTCCAGACCTGGCCGAGCGGCATCGGGTACGGCAGTCCCTGATTGTTCGTGATGAAGTACTGCGTGCGCTTCTCGACGATGCCCGACGTGGCCGTGTTGTTGTTGCGATCGATCGCTTCGACCCAGAACTCGTATTCGATGTGCTTGGTCGTGACGACGGGGTCGGCGTTCGGCGGATCGCCGGCG
>SCVU01000387.1 GCA_004296785.1 Planctomycetota bacterium | reverse complement strand
GCTCTTCCGATCTGAACCTGGAGCGGGTGCGCGGGGAGACCACGAGGATCCTGCAGCAGCAGCCACAGCAGGGCCAGCCGGCCGCGGGCGGCGGACAGCAGTCCGGCCAGACGGCAGCGGCCGCGGGCGGGCGCTCTGTGCGCACCCCTACGCTCGACCAGCTGGGTGTGGACCTGACCGCGATGGCACGCAGCGGGCAACTCGACCCGATCGTCGGGCGCGACCACGAAATCGAGCGGGTCGTCCAGATCCTCTCGCGGCGCACGAAGAACAACCCGGTGCTCATCGGTGAGCCCGGCGTCGGCAAGACGGCGATCGCGGAGGGTCTCGCGCACCGCATCGTCTCCGGTGATGTTCCGGACACCTTGCTCGGCAAGCGCATGCTCACGCTGGACATCGGGCTGCTCGTCGCCGGTACGAAGTACCGCGGTGAGTTCGAGGAGCGGCTGAAGAAGGTCATCGAGGAGATCAAGACCTCGGGCAACTGCATGCTGTTCATCGACGAGCTCCACATGCTCGTCGGTGCAGGTGCGGCCGAGGGTGCGGTCGACGCGGCGAACATCCTGAAGCCAGCGCTGGCGCGCGGCGAGATCCAGGCCGTCGGCGCGACGACCCTCGACGAGTACCGCAAGCACATCGAACGGGACGCGGCCCTCGAGCGGCGCTTCCAGCCGGTGCGGGTGGACGAGCCGACCGTGCCGGACACCATCTCGATCCTCAAGGGCGTGCGCTCGGCATACGAAGAGCACCACAAGCTGAAGATCTCAGACGAGGCGTTGAAGGCGGCCGCGGAGCTGTCCGCGCGCTACGTCTCTGACCGCTTCCTCCCGGACAAGGCGATCGACCTGATGGACGAGGCTTCGGCACGCGTCCGGATCCGTCGCCACGCCATGCCGCCTTCCGTGAAGGAAGTGCAGAGCGGCCTCGAAGCGCTCCGGCGTGAGAAGGACCAGGCGATCGCGAACCAGCAGTACGAGTTCGCTGCCGAGCTCCGCGAGCGTGAGGTTCGGCTCCAGAGCCGCCTCGAAGAGCTCGAGGCGGAGATGCAGCAGCAGCGCGGCACTGATCAGGCCGTGGTGACCGAGGACGACATCCGTGACGTCATCTCGCAGTGGACCGGTGTCCCGCTGTCGCGCATCGCGGCAGAGGAGAGCCAGCGGTTGCTGGAGATGGAGTCCTTCCTGAAGGAGCGCGTGGTCGGCCAGGAAGAGCCGATCGTCGCGGTCTCTCGGGCGGTGCGGCGCGCGAGCGCCGGCCTGAAGGACCCGAAGCGTCCGATCGGCGTTTTCATGTTCTTGGGGCCGACCGGCGTGGGTAAGACGTACCTCGCAGAGATGTTGGGCGAGTTCATGTTCGGCTCGCGCGACAACATCGTGCGCATCGACATGTCCGAGTTCATGGAGAAGCACACGATCTCGCGGCTAGTCGGCTCGCCTCCGGGCTACGTCGGCTATGACGACGGCGGCCAGTTGACCGACCTGGTGCGGCGCAAGTCGTACTGCTTGATCCTGCTCGACGAGATCGAGAAGGCTCACCCGGACGTCTTCAACATGCTGCTGCAGATCTTCGACAGATCGGAAGAGC
>SCVU01000386.1 GCA_004296785.1 Planctomycetota bacterium | reverse complement strand
CACCACTCGCGAGCGTGGACACACGCGCGCGCGGCGCGAGATCGATTCCCGGCAACGCGACCTGTGCGCGCGTCGAGCCGCTTCAACCCGCGCGCGGTCGCCGCGCGAGCTCGCGCAGCCGCGCGAGCACGCCGCTCGCTTCACCCGAGTCGAGCGCGCTCGTGGCGCGATCGACGCCGTCCGACAGCGTCGGGCACAGACCGGCGGCTTTGAGCACGAGCGCTGCGCCGAGCAGCGCCGCGCTGCGCGCCGCGCCGGCCTGGCCGCACAGCACGGCCGAGACCTGATCCGCGCTCGACTGCACGAGCCGCGGATTGTCGGCCGGCCCCTGGCCCTCGTCGCCCGGCATGAACAGCGGCAGCTCCGCGTCGTCGTCCGACGCGACGCCCCAGTCGCCGGGCTCGATCGACAGCGGCACCTGGCAGCCTTCGACGAGCTCGATGCCGCGCGAGCGCCGCACGACGCTCGGGACCACGCCGCCCTCGAGCCCCTGCACGACGATGCCGCGCTTGTGGCCGAGCCCCTGGATCGTCTCGACCGCCGTGCCGAGCACGGGGCCGCTGTACGCGCCGACGAGCAGCGCCGCGGATGAGGGCGCGACGAGCTTCTCGACCGTCGACAGCGCCGTGCGCACGCCGAGGTCGCCGCGCACGCGGCGCAGCCCGAGCCACGCGGGCAACATGCCGGTCGCGCTGATCGCCGCGAAGCGCGCCTTCACGACCCAGCTCTCCGCCTCGCTCGGATCCCACGTCATCGGCGCCTCGAGGCGCTCGAGCACGCTCGCCGGCGTCAGGCCGCGCTTCGGCGGCACGCAGCGGTCGCTGATGATGAGCACGCGCGCTCCCGCGGCCGCCGCGATCAGTCCCGACGCGACCTCGAGCGGCGCGTGGCGCTCGAACCCGTCGTGCGGCGGGCACACGCAGACCAGGTGCTCGAGTCCCTCGCACGGGATCGTCGCCTTCGCGCGGGCCGCGCGCGCGAAGCCGACGTACTCCTCGACCGTCACGCCCTTCCAGCGCAGCGCGATCAGGAACGCGCCGATGCGGACCTCGCTCTCGTTGCCGTCGAGGATCGTCGCGAAGGCGTCGCGCGCTTCGTCGGCCGTCAGGTTGCGGCCGTCGCGGCGGTTCGAGCCGAGCACGCGCAGCAGGTCGCGCAGGATCACGAGCGGACTCCCCGGCGAGCGGTTCTGCTCGGCCGGATCGGCCCGGACCGGGCCGCGCTCGCGAGTTCGGGAGAGGCGCCGATCGCCTGAAGATACCGAGCCCGGCCGGAGCCGGGAAGGAAGTCGCACGGCGCGCGCGGCGAAATCGGCGCGCCGTCTCGGAACTGCGCCCGCCGCCGCGCGGCGGCGCCTACTTCTGCTCGCCCGGCCCCGACGTCGCGCTCTCGCTCGGCGCACTCTCGAGCCCGGGGATGTTGCCTTCCTTCAGGTCGCGCGGGCGGATGTGCGCGAAGAGCAGCTCCTTCTGCTTGTCGTACGCGAGCTTCCCGGCGACGACCGTGTACTGCACGAGCGTCTCGTAGTGCAGCACGTCGCCGTCGGTGACGATCACGTCGCAGTCCTTGCCCTTCTCGATCGAACCGACGCGGTGATCGACGCCGAGGATCCGCGCGGGCACGGTCGTGAGACCGGCGAGCGCCGCCGCGTCGCTCATCCCGCCGCGCACCGCGAAGTCCGCGTCGACCGTGATGTGCAGCAGGTCGCGGCCGCTGATGCCGCCGAGATCGATGCCGTTGGCCGACGGCCCGATCGCGACCTGCACGCCGTGCGCGTGCAGGATCGCCGCGTTCTCGATGCTCGAGCCGCCCGCGCGCACGACGTTCTCGTCCTTGTCGCGCCGCTGACGCGGATAGATGATCGCGTAGGCGCCGGCGCGGCCGAGCTCCTCGGCGACCGTCCAGCCCTCGACGCAGCCCTCGATCACGGGCCGGAAACCGAACTCCTGCGCGAGCCGCGCGATCCCGAGCAGGTCGTCGCGATCGTTCGCGTTGAACTTCGCGCGCGCGCTGCCCTCGAGCACGGCGAGCGATTTCGCGTCGACGCCCTTCTTGCTCGGCTCGGGCAGGTCCTTCTCCTTCTCCTTGCGCACTTCCCAGTCGCGCTTCTCGCGCAGGTAGCGCGCGGCGCCCGCGAACTTGTCGCGCAGCTGCGTCTTGCCCGACGAAGCGCTCGACCACGTGAACGAGGACAGGAAGCGCTCGCGCATCACGACGCCGTCGATCTCGCCGCGCTTCAGCTTGAGCGCGCCGCCCGACTGCTCGGCCGAGGTGATGCCGACCGCGAGCGTCATCAGGAGCGACGAGCTGTACGGGTCGTACGCGTCGCGCAGGTCGCTCTGCGGATCGGCGAGACCGGCCTGTTCGGCGAGCACGAGGTCGAGCTCGGCGTCGAGCGGGCCCTGGTGCGCGTGGCCGCTCTTGCCGAAGTCGATGCAGCAGCGCATGTGCAGGTCGTCCTCGGCGAGGAAGCGCGCGCCCTGCGAAACCGCGAGGCTGGCCGAGATCGCGACCATGCCCGGGTAGACCGACAGGCCCTTGGCATCGAGCACTTCGGTGCCCTCGGGCAGCTCGAGCGCGTAGCCGACCGCGTCGATCACGCCGTCCTTCGACAGGATCGTCGCGCCGCGCAGCACGCCGCCGGTGCCGGTGTGCACGTCGCCGCCGACGATCGCGTACCACTTCGGATCGGGGTCCTTCTTCTTGGCGGCCGCGGCCTTTGAGGAATCAGGCTTCGACTCGCCCGACTCCTGCGCGGCCAGCGGTGCGATGGCGGCGAATGCGAGCCACGCGAATGCGCCGCTGGCGATGAGCTTCGACTTCATGGGATTGGATTCCGTGCGCGCCTGCTTCACTGTTTGATCTCCCCGTGGACGAGCTCGCCGCCGAGCACGACCGCGACCACGCGCGTCGAGAGCTCGAACGGATCGCCGTCGTACAGCACGAACGTCGCGTCCTTGCCCGCCTCGAGCGAGCCGAGGCGCTCGCCCAGACCGAGCAGCACGGCCGGCTCGAGCGTCACCGCGCGCAGCGCGACCTCGCGGTCGAGCCCGGCCGCGACGACCTCGCCGACGTGGCGCAGCCAGTCCTTCATCCCGTTGACGCTGTCGGTGCGCGGGACGAACACCGGCTTGCCTCCGGCCTTCGCGAGTTCCATCGCGTAGTTGCGCTCGCGGCGCGTGTTCGGCTGCAGCGTGATCCGCGGTTCCATCGCGACGCGCAGCTTCTTCTCGCCGAACTTGTCCATCACGTAGTGCAGGTCGAGGTCGTCGCGCAGCTGGATGCGCGCATCGAACTCGAACTCCTCCTTGGCGAGCACGTCGAGCAGGTGCAGGTAGTCGGCGGCCTTCGACAGCGTGAACAGCGGGCGCAGCTTGCCCTGGCGCAGCTCGACGAACGGCTTCGACTTGGCGTCGGGCTCGCTCGGCACGTAGCCCTTGCGCTCCTTCTTCGCCTTGTCCTGCGCGGGCTCGAACGCGGCGGGCTCGAAGCTCGAAGATTCGAAGCCCTGCGGAGTGAAGCTCTTCGCCTCTTCCTTCTTCTCCTCCTTCTTCGCGCCCTTCTTCTCCTGGTCCTTGTCCCACTTCTCCTGGTTCTTCTTCTCCTTCTCGTCGTACTCGTCGGCCTTGGCGAGCCCGTCGCGCAGGAACTTCTTCGCGCCCGGGTCCGAGCGCATGTGCACGAGCAGGAAGGTCGGATCCTTGAGGATCATCTGCTCGCGCGTGGCGCCGTGCGGCTGCAGCGCGAAGCCCTGACCGGGGATGCCGCTGCCGCCCGGGTACATGCCGAGCGTCGTGACGCCGGTCTCGAGCACTTCCTTCCACAGCTTCTGGTCCGCGTACAGCTCGTCCGACGCGCGCGCCTGCGGCTCGAAGCCGGAGCTGCCTTCGCTGTCGAGGCCGATGCGCGAGTAGCAGTCGACGAGACCGGGCAGCAGCGTCGCGTCCGGCAGCTCGATCACCGGGATGCCGCGCTCGATCTCGAGATCCTGGCCGACCGTGACGATCTTGCCGTTCTCGACGAGCACGACCGCGTGCTCGATCGTGCCGTGCGCGATCGTCTCGGCGCGACCGACGCGCAGGGCATACAACGACGGCAGCGGCGGATCGGCCGGCGTGAGGACGCTGAGCAGCAGAGTGGTGAGCAACATGGGGTTCTGGAGCTAGTAGGTCTGTCCGTCGCGCGAGATCGAGTACTCGACGACCCCGTCGATCAGCACGAGCTCGCAACGCGAGCGCGGATCGATCGGATCGCCGTTGAACACGCCGAGATCGGCGTCCTTGCCCGGCTCGAGACTGCCGAGGCGTTCGCCGAGGCCGATGCTGCGCGCCGGGTGGATCGTCAGCGCGCGCAGCATCTGGTACGAGTCGGCGCCGTGGTGCGCGCTGACCGTGCCCTGGAGGAACAGCTCCTCCTCGGGAATGACCGGCGCATCGGTGTTGAGCGAGAAGTCCTTCGCGCCCGCGTCGAGGTACACGTCGGCCGTGCCGACGAAGCGCCCTTCGCGCGAGACGCGGAAGTCGATCGTGCGCGGGCCGTGGTTCATCGGCACGTTCATGCGCACGATGTACGGCGCGATCTTGAACGCGTCGAAGCAGCCGTGGCTGACGACGCAGCGCGTGTCGTACTCGCCCTTCCACATGTTGACGGCCTTGCCGACGCCGTCGGAGCCCGCGCAGTGGATCAGCACCGGCAGCTCCTTCGCGTGCACCTTCTGCAGGTTCTCGTAGCGCGGGTCGACGACGCCGGCCTCGTTCAGCGCGACCGCGCGCTCGTTCGCCTGGCGCAGCAGCCAGCCGAGGCCCGCGCGCGTCGAACCGACGTCGCCGCCGCCGCGCTCGGGGTTGTACGACTGCGCGACCTTCATCGCGCCCGGATCGGCGATCACCGCGTCGTCGTACAGCTGCGTGTCCTTGGTCTTGTGCAGCAGGCCGAAGCCGCTGATCGACGTGCCGCTGCCGGGGATGCCGAGCAGCGTCGTGATGCCGGTCGCGCGCGCGCGGTCGAGACTGGTGTTGCCGGGGATGTACGCCGGCGCCGCGTGCAGCTCGGCGTTGATCGGCAGCACCATGTCGTTGATGTCGAACGTGCCCTGCACGTGGCTGTGCAGGTCGACCATGCCGGGCAGCGCCCAGCCGTTCTCGAACTCGAGCACGTCGTAGCCGGCGGGCGCGGCCAGGCGCGGCCCCGCGTACTCGATCACGCCGTTGCGCGCGAGCACGGTGCCCGGCGCGAAGATGTGGTCGTGCTCGTCCATCGCGAACACCTTCGCGACGTGCAGCGCGACGCCGGTCTCGCCGGCGCCGAGCGCGCGCGGGCGGAAGTCCTCGGCCGCGAGCGCGGCGCGCGGGTCGCGGCGATCGGTCGACGCGCAGCCGGCGACGCACAGTGCTGCGAGCAGTGCGAAGCGGTTCACCACAGCCGCCTCCCCTCGCGCGCCTCGTAGACCTTGCGGCCGCCGACCCACACGCACTCGATGCCGGTGCGCGGATCGACCGGATCGCCGCGCACCGCGAGCAGATCGGCGTCCTTGCCGACCTCGATGCTGCCGACGCGCGCGTCGATGCCGGCCGTGCGCGCCGGGACGATCGTCAGGCCGCGCAGCGTGCCGAGCTGTGAATCGTCGTAGCCGTAGTGCGCGCCCATCGCGGCCTGCAGCGGCAGCTCCTCGGCCGGCACGACCGGCGCATCGGTGTTGAAGCCGATCTCGACGAGCCCGTTCTCCTGCCACGCGGCCGCGAGCCCGACGACCTTGCCGTCGTGATCGACGCCGCGGCTCTTGACCTGCGTCGAGATCGAGCGCGGCCCGAGGATGCCGGCGACGCCGAGCTCGCGCGCCATCTCGCCGAGCAGGAACGCGTCGAACTCGCCGTGGTCGATGTACACCGGCAGCCCGAGCTCCTGGCGCAGGATGCGCAGCGTGTTGTAGACGACCTGGTAGACCTGCGTGTGCGTCGAGATCTGCGTGCGGCCCGCGTAGAGCTCGCGGAACACGTCGAACTTGAGATCGCGCTCGGGCTCCGGCCCCGCGCCGCGCTCGAACTCGGTCCACGCGTTCGCGTACGCGCGGCCGCGCGAGCAGAACTCGCGGATCGTCCAGTTCATCATCCCGCGGCCCATGCCGTAGCCCCAGCGCGCGGGATTGTCGGCCTGCGCGATCTTCAGCGAGCCCGGATCGCGCACGACCATCTCGTCGTAGCTGCGCCCTGCGGTCTTCAGCAGGATCCCCTGTCCGCCGCAGTTCGTGCCCGAGCCCGGGATGAACAGGATCGTCGTCACGCCGGCGGCGAGCGCGCGCTCGAGATTCGCGTTCAGCGGCACGACGGCCGTCGACACGCGCAGCTCGGGGTTCGCCTGGAACACCATGTCGTTGATCCCGAGGTCGCCGCCGACGTGCGAGTGCAGATCGATGAAGCCCGGGACGAGCCAGTGCGCGCCGAGATCGACGAGCTCTGCGCCCGCGGGCGGCGCGCTCGTGCGGCTGTCGCCGACCGACTCGATGCGGCCGTCGCGCACGACGACGAGCGCGCGATCGACGACCTGCGTCCCCTCGTGCGCGCACACGAGCGCCTTCGCGCACGCGAGCGCGAGCGGCGGGCCGCCCGGCTCGCCGGCGGCGATGCCGCCGGGCGAGGTCGATGCGGTGAGGAGCGCTGCGGCGATCACGGGGAACCTGTGAACGTGTCGAGTGAGCGGGTCGGGTGAGCTTGTCGAGCGAGCTAGTAGACGCGCCGCGGCTGCCGCTTCACGTCGTACACGTCGCGGCCTTCGATCCACACGCGCTCGACGCCGCTGCGCGGATCGGCGGGATCGCCGCGGATCACGAGGATGTCGGCGTCCTTGCCGGGCTCGAGGCTGCCGACGCGATCGCCGAGACCCGCGGTGATCGCGGGCACGATGGTCAGACCGCGTACGAGGTCGAGCTTGCTGCCGTCCATCCCGTAGTGGCCGGCCATCGTCGCCTGCACGAGCAGCTCTTCACCGGGGATCACCGGCGCGTCGGTGTTGAAGCCGATCATCTGGTGACCGCCCTTCTGCCAGCCGGCGCCGAGGCCGATGAAGCCCTCCTCGCGCACCTCGGCCCAGTTGATGAAGAAGCGCGACGGCGGATCGATCGAGCGCGGGCCGACGATCGCGGGCACGCCCATCTTCTGCGCGACCGGCG
>SCVU01000385.1 GCA_004296785.1 Planctomycetota bacterium | reverse complement strand
AAGCGCGCTGGCCCGAGCTACTCGTCGACTGCCTGCCGTCGCGCGTCGAGCAAGAAGTCGCCGAGCTGCGCCGACGACTCCCCGACGCGCGCCTCGCGATCCATCCCGGGCTCGCGCGCATCGAGTGCCGCGACGCGAGTACGCCCGTTTCGAAGCACGCATCGATCGAACCGACCGCGCTGGCGCTGATGCAACGGCTGAAGTCCGCGCTCGATCCGCGCGCGGTCTTCGCGCCGGGGCGGATGCAGGAGGATCTGTGAGCACGACCGCCGCCACCCCGGTCGGATCCGACCGCTCGCTCGTCGACTACGCGAAGAGCCTCGACTGCATCCACTGCGGTCTCTGCCTGCGCACGTGCCCGACGTACCAGCTCACCGGCGTCGAGTCGTCGAGCCCGCGCGGCCGCATCCACCTGATGCGCGCGGTCGCGGAAGGCCGCGCGAACGCCGACGCGGACTTCGCCGAGGAGATGGACTTCTGCCTCTTATGCCGGCACTGCGAGAGCGCGTGCCCGGCCGGCGTGCGCTTCGGCGAGATGATGGAGCACACGCGCGGCGCGCTCGCGGCGACACGGCCGCAGTCGCTGCGCACGCGCTTCCTGCGCTGGCTCGGCTTCCGCGTCGCGCTGCCGCACCGCTTCGCGCTGTCGCTCGCCGCTGCCGGCATGCGCGCCGCGCAATCGACCGGGCTGTGGCCGGCGATCGCGCGCCCGTTCGCGCCGCGCGAGGCCGGGCTCGAGCACTTCCCGAAGGTCCCGAGCTGGGCCGAGCGGCGCGCGCTGCCGCGCTCGACGCCCGCGCGCGGCGAGCGCGTCGGTGCGGTCGCCATGCTGGAAGGCTGCGTGATGCCGCAGCTCTACGGCCGCGTGAACCGCGCGACCGTCGCGTCGCTCGCCGCGCTCGGCTTCGACGTGCACGTGCCCGCCGGACAGACCTGCTGCGGCTCGCTGCACGCGCACAACGGCGACGTCGAAGGCGCGCGCGCGCTCGCGAAGCGGACGATCGACGCGTTCGACGGCGAGCTGCCGCTCGTCGTCAACAGCGCCGGCTGCGGCTCGCACCTGCGCGCGCTGCACCACCTGTTCGAGCCGAGCGATCCGTGGCACGCGCGCGCCGCGGCGCTCGCCAAGCGCGTGCGAGACTACTCGGAGATCGCCGCCACGCGCATCGCAACCGCGCAGGGCTCGGCCGCAGGTGCGCTCGCGGGCCCGCTCGCGTACGACGACCCTTGCCACCTGTGCCACGGCCAGCAGATCCGCTCGCAGCCGCGCGTGCTGCTCGATGCCGCGTGTCGCGCGGCCGGCATCGCACGCGTCGAGCTGCCCGACAGCGAGTCGTGCTGCGGCTCGGCCGGCATCTACTCGGTGCTGCGGCCGGCGGACAGCCAGGCGATCCTCGACGTCAAGCTCGCGACGCTCGCGCGCAGCGGCGCGCGCACGCTGGTCACCGCGAACCCGGGCTGCCAGCTGCAGTGGGAACAGGGCATCGCGCGCGCCGGCCTCGACGTGCGCGTGCTGCACGTCGCCGAAGTCGTCGAGCGCGCGTTCGGCGCCGGGGTCAGCGCTGCGGCGCCGCGACCTCGGCCTTGACCGCGAGCTCATCGAGCAGCTTCTCGAGCGGATCGAGCGCCGACACCGCGCCCGGCGCCCACTCGGCGATCAGCAGCGCGAAGCGCCGCTGATCCGACAAGTTCACGCGGATCTGATCGCGGTCCGGCTGGTCCTTCACCGCCTTGCGCAGTCGCACGTACGCCGACGTCCACGCGCCGTACGACAGATCGCCGCGCTCGATCTCGCGCCACTGCGGCGCGCCGCCGTCCTTCTTCGCCGCGCCGTCCTTCGAGTCGTCGCTCGGCGCATCGTCGGGCCGCGGCTGCTCGAAGCGCTGGAAATCGCCGAACGCCGCGAGGATCGGGCCCGGCTCGGTCGCCTGCCACAGCACGAGGCGCTGCGGCTCCCCCGCCGCGCCGGCGGCCGGATCCAGCTCGAGATCGAGCACGCGCGCGCCGCTCGTGTCGACGCGCGCCGCGCCGAGCGCAACGCGCGCGGGCCGCGCGCCGAACCACTCCGCGTACAGCTGTTCGCCGTCGAGCGACCCGCCGTCGCGCCGCGCGAACGACACGAGGAACCAGCCGGCGCAGGCGATCGTCCCCCACACACCGAGCAGTCGCGGCCACGTCGCGCCGCGGCTGGGCGCAACGCGGCCGGGCTCCGCGCTCACGGCGTCTTCCACAGCTTGAACTCGGACAAGAACTCGAGCGCGGCGGCTTCGAGCTCGGGCGCTCCGCCGTGTTCGAGCTCGTACTGGAAGCACAAGTGATCGCCGGTTGCGTCGGTGAGGTCGATGCGCAGCTTCGAGCCCTCGACCGGATCGCCCTCGGCGTCGTGCTTGCGCGACGACATGCCGCGCCCGAACAGCGTGCGCACCGAACGGCCCTGGACGTCGAGCTTGCCCGCGACCGGATCGAACAGCGGGCTCATGTTCGCGAAGTCGTTCTCGCGCGTCTCCGCGGCATCGAAGAGCTGGTCGAACGACTGCGTCTGGCTGCGCGCGAGCGCGAGCAGGTCGACGTGCGCACCGTTGCGCTTGTCCTTCAGCACGGCGAGCGTCATCCCGACCAGGCTGATCGGCTGCGCGAACTTCACCTCGGCCTGCACCGGGCGCTGCTCGAACGGCAACAGCCGCTGCACGACCGGCCAGGCCTTCTCGGGATTCTTGCCGTCGTTGGCCCAGCGCTGGACCATCGGCTTGAAGGCGAGCACGAGGCCGA
>SCVU01000384.1 GCA_004296785.1 Planctomycetota bacterium | reverse complement strand
CACACCGCCGCGCCCATCGGCACGAGGTGCTGTTCGACGAACGCGCGCGAGTAGCGGTTGCGCTCGAGGTACGCGCCGAGCGTCTCGCCGTCGTCGTCCCCGTCGTCGTCCCCGTCGTCGCCGCCGCGCGCGAGCACGGCCGGCGCCTCGCGGTAGAAGCGCAGGATGTCGCGCAGCATGCGCCAGAACCGCGGGCGCAGCAGGTTGCGCCGCTGCGCGAACAGCCCGTCGAGCGAGGTGCCGTTGTACTCGAGCCCGTCGGCCTCGTCGCGCACCGAGAAGCTCATCGGCCCCGGCTGGTACGCGACGCCGAGCTCGTCGAGCAGTGCGAGGAAGCCCGGGTACGTGCGCGCGTTGAACACGATGAACCCCGTGTCGATCGCGGTCGTGGCGTCGCCGTCGCGCACCTCGACCGTGTGCGTGTGCCCGCCGAGCCGGTCGGCGGCCTCGAACACCGTGATCTCGTGTTCGGCGTGCAGTCGACGCGCCGCGACGAGGCCGGCGATGCCGGTGCCGACGATCGCGATCCTCACCACGCCCCCGTGCGCCGCACCGGCGCGTGTTCGAGCAAGTGGTGCGAGACGAACCACTCGCGCCCGCCGCGATACGCGAACAGCTCGGCGCAGGCCAGGAAGAACACGCGCCAGCGCTGGTACCACAGCGGTGCGTCCGCGCGACCGTAGCAGGCCGTGAACACGGCGAGCACTTCGGCGCGGCGCGCTTCCAGCTGCGCGAGCCAGTGTTCCGACGTGCGCGCGTAGTGCGCGCCGGGGACGATCCAGCGCTCGACTTCGAAGAGCGGCGCGTCGAGCCGCGACACGAGCTCGTGGCTCGGCATCATGCCGCCACTGAAGAAGTGGCGGCTCATCCAGTCGCTTTCGTCGCGCGCCTCGAACGCGTACGGATGCGCGCGATGCGCGAACACGTGCAGGAACAGCTTCCCGTCGGCGCGCAGCCAGCCGGCGATGCGCGCGAGCAGCGCCTCCCAGTTGCGCATGTGCTCGAACATCTCGACCGAGACGACGCGGTCGAAGCGCTCCGCGGTCGCGAACTCGTTCATGTCGCGCGTCAGCACGCGCAGATTCGCGAGGCCGCGGCGGCGCGCGGCGGCCAGCACGTGCTCGCGCTGCGGCGCGGAGTTGGAGACCGCGAGTATGCGGCTGTGCGGATAGCGCTCGGCCATCCACAGCGACAGCGAGCCCCAGCCGCAGCCGAGCTCGAGCACGTCTTGTCCGTCGCACAGCCGCGCGCGCTCGCACGTCAGCGCGAGCATCGCGTCCTCGGCCTCGGCCAGCGTCGCATCGGCGTGCGCGTACCAACCCGAGCTGTACTTCAGTCGCGGGCCGAGCACGAGCTCGAAGAACGCCGGCGGGACCTCGTAGTGCTGCGCGTTGGCCGCTTCGGGCACGAGCGCCACGGGCGAGCCGCGCATGTGCTCGATCCACGCGCGCAGCGCGCGCTCGGGGTCGCGGCCGAAGCTGCGCTCGAGCTCGGCCAGGCGCTCGCGCAGCAAGCGGCGGATGCCGCGGCGCAGCAGCGGTTTCGGGACGAGCCCGCGTTCGACGAGTCGGATCGCGCTGTGCATGTTGGGCCGTCAATCCGCGGCGGTCGCCGCTCGCGGCGGCCCGGGGAAGAACGCACGCGTCGTGCGCTGGTACTCGCGGTAGTCGTCGCCGCGGCTGCGCAGCGCCTGCTGCTCGGTCGGCGGGATGCCGGTCACGCGCAGCACGAGGAACAAGAGCAGCGCGGGCGCGGCCCAGCCGATCCAGCCCCACGGCAGACCGAGCGCCAGCAGCGGATACGCGAGCCAGTGCAGCCACTCGAAGAAGTAGTTCGG
>SCVU01000383.1 GCA_004296785.1 Planctomycetota bacterium | reverse complement strand
TGTCCGTTGTCCTCGGTCAGGTTCGGCCCGGTCAGCGTGTGCCACTGTCCGGTGCCGCCGGCGAAGTAGTCGAAGCGCGCGCTCGTGTCGCTGTCCATGATGCGCACGCCGTGGCCGAGCGCGGTCATCTGCTTCGACGACACGTTCGGATGCACGAGCGGCGACGTCGCCCATTGGCCTGTGAACGGGCTGTACGCCGAGTACGAGTGCTGGGTCGAGCTGCCGATCTCGGTGCGGATCGCGCACACCGTCGCAGTGGGGGAATTGATCAGTCCGAAGGCCGAGCCCGCGCTCGGGTACGGTGGCGAGAGTGACCACGTGCCGCGCAGCGCACTGAACGCCGCATAGCGCGACTGACCGGCCAGGTTCACGGCCGCGTACTCGGTGCCGCAGTAGGGAGCGCTGCCGGCCGCATCGAGCGTCGTCCACTGATTGGTGTACGGCGAGTATCCGTGGGACTGGCCGGCGGTCTGGATCAGGGCGACGTTCGTGCCGTACTCGAGCGTCCACGCGGCCGCTGGAGTGATGCTCGTCCACGTGCTCGTGTATGCGCTGAACGTCCAGATCACCCCGGCGGGCGTGCCCGGTGCGAGGTCGCGGAACATGCAGAACGACGTCGCGGAGTTGAACTGCGAGGAGATCAACCCGACCATCGGCTGCACGGCCGCGGTGTTCGACAGCGCGCTCCACGCGTGGATCGAGTTTCCCTGCTGGACCGCGAGCACCATCCCGCCCGAGTGCCGCAGCGTCGCGCCCGCACCTGCGAGCGGCGTCCACTGCTGCGCGATGGCCGAGCAGACGCGGAACCCAGTGCCGGCATCGTGCGCGACGTACCAGTCGGTCGCGGTGATCGGCTTGGCGGGGTTGTACGGCGTCGACGTCCACTGCGCGGCGGGCGCAGCCGAGGCGAGCAGCGAGACAATCGAGAGCAACAGCGCGGCGATGCGATGGAAATGCGGCATGGCGGATCGGAACGGGGGTTCCCATCCGCATCCGACCCGCACGGCCGGCGTTACGCGGGAATCGCTAGTAGAAGCGCGCGCCGGTCGCGCGGCCGGCGAACGACGCACTCAGCGTCGTGAGATCGACGATCACCGCCTGCATCCAGCCCTGGGTGCCCGCGCCGATCGGGTTCGCGAGCGGGATCTTCGCGTCGCGCACCCCGTCGGCGTCGAACACGCCGAGGTTTGCGAGCTGGAACGCGCCGCCGAGGCTGAGGTCGAGCGTCCCGCCGAAGCCGGGCAGCGACAGCGGCGCGGGGCCGAGCGCGAGCGACGCATAGACGAGCGCGAGCTCGGTCGACGGCGCGCCGCGCACCGAGACGGGAAGGTACGGCGTCGCGCCGCCGCTCGTCGCGCCCGACGCGTGGTACTGCGCGGCGGTCGGGTACTGGAACCACGCCTGCGCGCGGTCGCACAGCGAGAACGCCCACAGCTTCGCGTTCGAGTCGGTGAACCAGATCAGGTTCTCGGCGAAGCTCGCGATGCCGCCGGGGTTCGTGATCGCGCCGATGCCGCCCTGCGTCGACCACGTGCCGCGCTGCGCGCTGTACGCCTGGTAGACGCCGGTCGTCGGGTTCGGGATGAACACGGCGTTCTGCGCGATCGTGAAGCTGCCCGCCGTCGTGTTGAGCGGCGCGACCCACGTGCCGCGATGCTCGTCGAACACGTGGAGGTCGTGCGAGGTGAAGTTGTTGCGGATCGCCGCGAGCAGCGAGCCGGAGCCGAACGGCGCGAGCGTCGTCCAGCTCTCGCTCGGGTTCAGCGCCGGCCCCGCGACCCACTGACCGTAGCGCGACGTGTGCGCCCACGCGGTCGCGCCGAACGACGCGCTGCCCTGCAGATTGAAGCCGAGCACCGAGCCGGCGTTCGCGCTCGACACGCCCGACGACAGCGGCTGCGCGATCGGCCCGGCGATCGCGTGCGCCAGTGCCGAGTACGCCCAGACCTTGTTCGTCGACGGGTCGTTGCTGCCGCTGATCGCGCAGCCGTGCGAGCCCTGGCCGACGCTCGGGAAGAAGCTCGGCACGACGTGCGCGAGGTAACCGCCGCCGACCATCGCGCTCGCGATGTGCAGCGTCGTCGACGAGCCCGCCGAATCCTTCACGACGTGGAAATCGTCGTGCAGGCTCTCCTCGACGAGGTTCGTGCCCGCGAGCCCCTGCCAGATGCCGTTGCCCGCGCCGAAGATCTCGAAGCGCACGCTCGTGTCGGTGTCGAGCACGCGCAGCGTGTTCTTGAACGCGAGGCCGCTCTGCGACGAGCTCGTCGCGTGCACGAACGACGACGTCGTCCACGCGCCGGTGATCGGCGTGTAACCGGCGTAGCGGAACGTCGAGCCGGTGTCGTTGCTCCTGATCGCGAGCGCGTTCGCGCCCTGCTGCGCGATCAGCCCAGCGCCGGTCGTCGGATACACCGGCGACAGCGTCCACTTGCCGCGCGGCGCGCTGAACGCCGCGTACTGGAACGGACCGCTCGTGCCGCGCAGATCGACCGCCGCGTAGTCGGGGCCGACGATCGGGATGCCGCCCTCGACGCCGACGTCGAGCGTGACCCACTGCCCGGTGTACGCCGAGTACGCGTGGTAGTGCAGGCCGTCCTTCTGCACCGCGACGTTCGGCGCCCACTTGAGCGAGGTCGCAGGCAGCGCCGTCAGCGCGACGCTCGCCCACGTGTTCGTGTACTGGCTGTACGCGCGCAACACGCCGTTCGTGAACGGCACGAGGTCGTAGTAGGTCGTGTACGCGGTCCCCGCTCCGACGCTGTTCTGGATCGACGCGCCCGGCGCGAACGACTGCGCCGCGCTGCTGTTCGAGAACGCGCTCCAGCCGCGGTAGTTGCCGGTGCCGTCCTCGTAGATCACGTGGCCGTCGCCGTAGCCCTTCACGGTCGCGCTGCTCGGCGCGACGTTCGTCCAACCCTGCGCGATCGCCGAGTACGCCTGGTGACCGGCGGGCGTCTGGTGCGCGACGAACCAGTTGCCGACCGCGATCGACTTCGACGAGTCGTACGGGATCGACGACCACTGCGCGGCGGCCGGGATCGACAGCGCGAGCGCGATCGCCGCGGCCACGGAACGGACGGACAAGAACGACGGGTGGGGGATCGACATGGTGAGAATCTCGCGCTCGTACCAACCGAGCGGGGGCGGGGCCGTTACAGGCCCATTCTCACAGATCGAGCGCGCTCGCGGATCTAGCGCGTCGCTAGGTACTCGACGAGGTCGCGCAGCTCGCGCAGCGAGAGCTGCTTGCCGAGGCCGTCGGGCATCGCCGAGAGCGTGGTGCGGCTCGAGACGATCGCGCTCTCGTCGAGCTCGACGATCTCGTTCTGCGCGTTGCGCACCTTGACCACGCCGTTCGCGCGCGACAGCAGGCGGCCGTCGACGAACGTGCCGTTCTCGCGCTCCCACACGGTGTTCTCGTAGCCCGGCGACGTGCGGCGGTTCGGCAACGCGATCGCTTCGAGCAGTCCGAGTCGGCCGAGGCGGCGGCCGACGCCGGCGAGCGCGGGGCCGACCTCGCCGCCGTCGCCCTTGTCGACCTGGTGGCAGCGCAGGCACGTCGTTTCGCCCTTCTCGCGGAACACGGCGCGACCGCGCTCGGCGTCGCCGCCGGCGAGCGCGTCGAGAAAGGGCGCGAGCTCTGCGTCGCCCGAGCGGCGCGCGCTGCGCGCCCCGAGCGCGGCGGCGATCGCGGGATCGGCGCGGTGCGCGTCGGCCGCTTCGACGAGCTCGAGCGCGAGCTCGGCCGGGACGAGGCCCTGCGCGTCGCGCGCGAGCTCGCCGGCGAGGCGCTGGCGTGCTTCCGGCGCGGCGGAGTTGGCGAGCAGCGCGTACGCGGCGCGGCGCTCGGCGAGCTCGCCGTTCGCGAGGATCGCGTCGACGAGCGGCAGCGCGCGCGATGCATCGAGCTCGGCGACGAGCGCGAGCGCGGCCGCGCGGACTTCGCCGTCCCTGTCCTTGAGCCCGAGCGCGGCCGCGTCGGCGAGCTCGGGCGCCTTCAGCGCGCCGAGCGCGGCGAGGCAGTCGGCGCGCAGCGAGGCCGCGAGCGAGCTCGTCGCCGCCATCGCGGCGAGTCGCGGCGCGAGCGCGTCGGCGTTCGCGCTCTTCACGAACGCGACCCAAGCGCGCGCGACGTCGACCGGCATCGCGCTGACGGTGCCCGGCGACACCTCGGCCGCGAAGTCCGCGAGCCACGGCGCGTCGCGCTTCGCGAGCGGCTGGTAGTCGCCGAGCACGGGATCCAAGTTCGGCGGCTCCTGCCACTGCGCGAGTCGCTCGAGCGCTTCGACGCGGTACGCGGGCGCCGCGTCGTCGAGACACGCGAAGGCGAGCAACGCTCTTGCGTTCTCGCGTCCGCCGAGCCTGAAGTGCGCGTTCAGTGCGCGACGCGCCAATGGGGCCGCGGACGTTCGCGCGTCCTCGAGCAGTTCGGCGAGCGCAATCAATCCCTCACTCCACGTCGGATCGACTGCTGAAGTCGGACCAACGGACAGGTCGTAGATCGTGCGCGCGGCTTCGGTGCAGGCTCGCGGGCCGTCCCAGAAGCGCAGGAGTTCGCGGACGCGTGGAGCGCGTTGGTACCGAAGAGCCAGCGCCGTCCCGACTGCCTCGGATTCCCCCCGCTTCCAAAGCACGTCGGTTGCCATCTCGGTCATGCCACGGTCGCGGGGATCCCGCACGTGCGGGACGCCATCCAGAAGCTCCTCAGTCACTGTGCAACGCGCAAGCGCCAACGCCGCCGCGTGGCGCAACATGGGATCTGAATCGCCCGTTGAGGCGAGGAGCGCATAGATGGGGCGCGGTGCGACGCGCTCTCCGATTCGCGCGAGCGCGAGTGCGGCGGACAGTCGGACGCGCGGAGGTTGTTCGTCCGTGAGCAGCGCGATCAGCGGCGTCAGATTCCCCTTGGCACGCAGGTCGCCGAGCCCGTTCGCCGCTTGCACGCGAACTTCTTCGTGCTCATCGACGAGAAGGAACTGGAGAAGAGCAACGACCGCCATGCGATCTGCGCCCTCGCGCCGCGCGGCGACAGTCATTCCCCAGATTCCGTGCAAGCGCGACAACTCGCTGGCTCGCGCGTCGACCGCGCAGTCGATCAAGATGGAGAGCCCCGCCGGCCCGCGCACCGCGAGCTCGAGGTGCGCGCGCGTTCGCAGCCGCATGTCGGCGTGGCCGAGCTCCTTCGCGAGATCCGCGTTCGACAGCTTCGCGACATCGCGCGCGAGGCTCGCCTTGACCTCCGCTGCGCGCGCGTCGCTCGCCAGATCCTTGCGCGCGATCCGCCAGATCCGGCCCTTGCCCGTCGTGCGCCAGCCCTCGACCCAGTCCGACACGTACAGCGCGCCGTCCGGCCCGAACTCGCAGTCCGTCGCGAGGATCCCCGTCTCGAACTCCTTCTGACCGACGAGCTCGAACGACGCACCCTTCGGTTTCAGCTCGAGCGCGCGGATCGGCGAGTGCTGGATCGAGCCGGTGAAGTCGACGAGCAGCAGGCGCCCGGCGAACCGCTCGTCCGTGCACGTGCCGGGATCGATCGTGAGGCCGGACGGTCCGGCCGCGACGTTCGCGATCGGCGGCACGATGTGCGCCGCCTGCCCGTCGAAGCGCGGCTTCCACAGCTTGTCTTCGTTCCACGGCCCGCGCAGCGTCGGTGAGGTGACCCACTGGCTCGGGTGGTGCCAACCGCTCGACATCCCGTACACCGCGTGCACGAGCCGCGCTTCGTCGCCGCCGTCGCCGTTGTTGTCGCCCGTGAACAAGTTCCCGTGCGCGTCGAAGACGATGTCCTGCGGATTGCGCAGGCCCGTGCAGAAGACCTCGAGCTCGGAGCCGTCGGGCTCGCAGCGCAGGATCGCGCCGCTCTTGAGCTCGATGTGCACGCCCTCGCGCGTCGTCACGTTCATCCCGCGATCGCCGCACGAGAAGTAGATGCGTCCGTCGGGTCCGAGGCGCAGCCCGTGCAGGTCGTGCCCGATCATCGCGGTCTGCACGCCGTAGCCGTACGAGAGCGAGTTGCGCGCTTCGGCGGTTCCGTCGCCGTCGCGATCGGTGAGCTTCCACAGGTGCGGCATGCACGTGAAGTACACGTCGCGTCCCAGCGCCATCACCGCGGCGCCGAGGCCGTCGGCGGGATCGCTGAAACCCTCGGCGTAGATCGTCGAGCGATCGGCGCGTCCGTCGCCGTCGGTGTCGACGAGCTTCGTCACGCGCTCGCTGTGCGTGCGGAACTCCGCGTCGAACTTGTCGCCCGCGTCGCGGCGATAGAGCGCGACGCGGTCCTCGACCGTGCGGCACGCGAGATCGTCGGCCAGGCGCTGCATGTGGTCGCGCTGGTCGAGCACGCCGTGGTGGCAGCGGAAGGTCTCGGCGACGTAGACCGCGCCGTCGTCGCCGACGCACATGCCGACGGCGTTGGCGAGCAGCGGCTCGGCGGCCCACAGGCTGACCTCGTAGCCGTCGGGGACCTTGATCCCGGCGAGCACGGCCTTCCACTCGTCGCTCGCGGGCTGCACTTCATCCGCGCGAGGAATGACGCGCAGCGGCTCCTGGGCCGCCGGTGCGAGCGCGGCGAGCGCGAGTGCGAGCGCGGGGAACGGGGGACGCGTCGTGCGGCTCGGCATGCGGCGCCATGTTCGCCGCTGCGCGCGCCGGCGTCTATCGCCGCGCGCCGTCGAGCGCGCCGTCGAGCGGGACCGGCGCCGCGACGCCCGCCTCGGTCGCGGCGAGCGCGAGGCGCGGCAGCACGACGATCGACTTGCCGTCCGGACCGACGTCGCGCGGCGCGTCGATGCGCAGCCACAGCATCGCGCCGGGGTCGTCGATCGAAAGCTCCTGCTCGAGCGGCCACTCGAGCACGCACATCCACGCGCTCGTCAGCGCCGTCGTTTCACCGTTGCAGTAGACGGGGATCTTCGCGCCGTCGAGCCCCGTCGACGCGAACGACAGCACCGCGTGCACGCGCTCGTAGAGACCGGGCTCGAGGCGCCGCGTCGCGATCTGCAGCGCCTTGCCCTCGGCATCGAGCGCCGACAGCGTGACCGAGGCGTCGAGCTCACCGTCGAGCAGCATCGTCGCGCCCTCGCGGCCCGACAGCCACAGCTCGTGGATCGTCAAGTCGAGCGTCGGCTCGTGCAGCGTCTCCGCGCGCACCTCGCGCAGGTTCGGCGGCGCGACCGCGCGCGCGGCGCTGACCGGCAGCTCCCAGCCGCGATCGCGCGGTGCGCGCGGGAGCGCGGCGAAGGCGGCCAGGGCGGCGAGCACGAGTGAGGCTTGGAGGACGCGGCGCGGGGTCGGCATGGGGGATCGGTGCGGTTCTCGGCCGTTTTCGGCCGCGCCCAACAGCCCGGGAAACGCTTTCCGCGCGCCGCGCTTGCCGCGCGCTCGCCGCGCGGTGAAATGTCCGCCCTTTCATGGCCGCGAAGAAGCGTTACTCGGTGCTGCGCGATCCCGTGCACGGCGACGTCTACCTCACGCACGAGGAGATCGCGCTGCTCGACACGGCGGAGGTGCAGCGGCTGCGCGGGATCCAGCAGCTCGGCGCGGCGAGCTACGTCTACCCGGGCGCCGTGCACACGCGCTTCGATCACTCGATCGGGACGCTGCACTGCACGCAGAAGCTGATCGACGCGATCAACCTGAACTTCGAGCTCGACGCGCGCGGCTGCCTGTCGGTCGGCGACGAGGAGGCGCGCGTGATCCGCGCCGCGGCGCTGCTGCACGACGTCACGCACATCCCGTACGGGCACAACATCGAGGATCAGACCGGGCTGATCGAGCGGCACGACACGCCGGCGCGCTACGAGGACATGCTGTCGCCCAAGCGCGAGCTCGGCCGCGTGCTCGACAAGAGCGGGCTGCGCCGCGACGTGCTGCAGATCCTGACGGCGGCGCCGAACGGCGCGAGCTCGAGCTCAGGCGCGAGTGCGAACCCGGGCGCGAGTGCGACGCCGGGAGCCCGCGCGTCGATCCCGCCGTACTGGTCGCAGATCCTCTCCGACACGATCTGCTCGGACCTGATCGACTACCTGCTGCGCGACGCGTACTTCACCGGGCTCAAGCTGCAGGTCGATCCGCGCGTGCTGTCGTACTTCCGCATCGAGCGCGCGGGCGGCAACCTGTGCATCGATCTCGCCAAGCGCGAGCTGTTGCGCGAGGACATTCTCTCCGAGGTCGTGCGCCTGCTCGAAGCGCGCTACTACTTCTCCGAGCGCGTCTACTACCACCACGCGAAGGTCGCGGCCGGCGCACTGCTCGCGCGCGCGGTCGAGCTGTGTCTGCAGGGTGGCGCGCTGCAGCCGAGCGAGCTCTACGACCAGACCGACGCGTCGCTGCGCGCGCTGCTCGGCGAGCGCGTGCAGAGGCTCGCGCCCGCGCAGCGCAAGCGCGCCGCACACCTCGCCGAGTGCTTCGCGCACCGGCGTTTGTACAAGCGCGCGTGCGTGTTCCCGCGCTACGAGAACGAGGCGGTGCAGGACGAGCTCGTCGCGAAGTACTTCGCGCGCGGGCGGCACGCGGAGCGCGCGGCGGTCGAAGCGCGCATCGCCGATCTCGTGCGCTTCGCCACCGGTCGCGAGATCGACGTGCTCGTCTATTGCCCTGCCGCGCGGATGCAGCTCAAGGAAGCGCACACGCACGTGCGTTGGCCGGGCGAGAGCACGGTGCGGCCGCTGTCGGAGAAGACGGAGCGCGTGCCGCGCCTCGCGGACCTCGAGCGCTCGTACCGCAATCTGTGGAAGTTCTACGTATTCGCGGACACGCGCGATCCGGCGCTGTTGCGGCGCGTGCAGGAGATCGCGCTCGCGGAGTTTCCGGGCGCGGTCAACGTGTACCGGATCGACTCGGAGAGCTGAACCGACGCGAAGCACTTCGCTGAGTCGGAGGTGCGACTGCGCGTTCGCGGTCGCTCAGAGCGTCAGGGACCGCGGCAGCCAGCCGTAGAGCCAAGCACGGACCGGCTGGCCCGCAGCGAGGTACATCGCGCGCAGCGCCCGCTGCCGAGCTCGGAACAGCACGAACTCACGCAGACTTGCAGCATGCGGGGAAACAGAACTCGCTGTCGGATCCAGCCGCGTTCGCTGCTCGTCGAGCACTCGGCGACGGTCGGGGTCCGGCGCGGAATGGACGGCGAGAACCGCATGGACGATGGCGTGCAACGCTTTTGCGTACGCAGCCAGTTCGTGAGTGCGGATCTCGCGCACGATGGCGGCGCCGCGCGGATGATCGCCACGCAAGCACGCGTCGAGCGCGATCCAGAGCAAGTGCTGTGGCGTCGAGTGATCCGGCTTCATCGCCGCCGCGCTGCGGTTCACGTCCAGCGCTTCATCGTCGCGCTGCAGATTGCGCAAGCTGACCGTCAGGTTGAGGAGCATCCATGGCCGCACGTCCGCCCGCGTCGACCAGTCTGCAAGCCACTTCACCGTTCGATGGTGCTGCCCGACCGTCGACAACGCGTAGCCGACCAACCCCCAAGCCTCTGGATCGGCCGATAGCGAAGCGCGCGCGCGTCTGACCAAGCTGGTCAGGTAACCACGCTTCTTGTGTTCGCCAAGCGCTTCCACGTAGGCGTTGCGCGCGCGGCGCGTCAATTCCCGCGCTGGATCGAGCTGCAAGAGCTGCTTCCGTGACCCCCATGCGCGCCGCGCGGCGAACAACCGGACCCAGCACGCGCCGACCTCGGGATTCGTGCCAGGATCGCCAAGTCGGGCGGCGAATGCATCCTCGGCTTCGCGCGCCAAGGCCGCCTCCTTGAACGCTTGCTCGGCGCCATTCACCGCAGCCGATTCGGCGGTCGGGAGGGCGCAGATCTCGTGGAGCAGCGCCAGCGCCGATTCGCGCTCCAGCTTGGCGCAATGCAGCCGGAGTCGGGCGACCAACGTGCTCGCTCCTGGCAGGTGGATTCGCATCGACTGGACGACCGCGTCCGCCTTCTCCCACTGGCGCGTTTCGAGATAGTGGTCGAGCAATCGTGTTCCCGCCCAGCGGTAGGTCGGGTCGAGCTCGAACGCTCGCTCGAGCGTGGCGCGGGAATCCTTCGTTTCGCCGAGTTTGAGCTGGATGCCCGCGAGATAGCCGAGTGGAACGGCGCTCCGCGGTTCGAGGCGCGCCATCGTCTTCGCCGCGTCGCGGGCCTTGGCGAACTCTTCGTTCTCGCAAAGCCAGTCAGCCAGCCTGTTCCAGCCCCAGTAGTACTCGGGAAACCGCGCGGTGATCTCCTGCATCCGGGCGATGGCAGCACGCAGATGACCGCGCTGGGCATCCACCCACGCAGCCCGGCCCTGGAGGTTGGATGGCACGTCGTCCCCGTAGCATGCGGGCGCGCACGCGGCGGCGGCTTCGTCGAAGCGACCCGCATCCGCGAGTAGCGAGGCGCGCAATTCGTGCGCAGCGTCGAATCGGGGGTTCAGTGCGGTGCACCGATCAAGCGCGGCGAGGCGTTCGTCGAGTGCGTCGATCGCGAGGCTCTGAGCAAGGACGTACCAGGAGCGCGCCTCGCCGGCGCGAGTTCGCGCGAGCTCGCGCGCGAGTCCGACCGCGCGGTTCTCTGCAGCGTCCGGCGGCGACCACGCGCGCAGGGACTCCCAGGCCCATTCATAACCGGGTTCCAGCCGCAGTGCGTGCTCGACGGCTGCGATGGCTTCCGTCATGCATCCCAGATGGCGCAGCACGGCGGCGAGGTGACCGTGGTTGGAGGCGTCGAGCGGTGCCGCGGCGATGGCGTGCTCCAGGACCTTGCGCGATTCGGCGTACTCTCCCATGCGCTCGTGCGCGTCGGCGAGCGTGCGACTCGCGCGACCCCATTGCGGCGCCAGCTGCAGCGCGCGACGCAACGGCGGAATTTCAGCGGCGCGCTCGCGGCGTGCACGGTGGACTTGCGCGAGATCGAGCCACAGTCGCGCGAGCAGTGGGAAGCGCTCCGTGCTCTGCCGCGCGAGATCGAGCGCCTCGTCCAATTGTTGCATGTCGGTCAGCTGCACGACGACGGCCGACCACGCGTGCCAGAGGTCAGGGCGTGCGGCAAGCGTCGCGCGCAGATTGGCGAGGAGTTGCGGCGGATCGAGCAGCGGATACGCCTCTTCGCGGTAGGCAAGCAGCCCGTCGCCGAAAACTGTCTGTCGCGTGAGCTCCTCGCGCAAGAGCGCCAGGGATGCGAGCTTCTCCTCCTGCGTACGACTGGCGTGCAGCAGATCTTGAAGCGGCGCTTGCTCGTCGATCGCGAAACGGAGGGCGATTCGGCAGTGCTCCTGAGCCGCGGCATAGCGGCCCGCTCGGAGCAGCACTCGTCCGCGCGTGGCGTGAGTCGAGGGGGAGTGCGGCTCGAGTGCGGCTGCCGCATCCAGCTCCACGAGCGCCTCGTCGAAGCGCCCCTGTGAAGAGAGAACGAGCGCGAGCTCGCGTCGCGCCCATGCATCGTCAGCATCGAGTGCGAAGAGCAGACGCAGAACGCGCTCTGGTTCACCATGTCCTTCGCCGCGCGCCCACTCCACCCACAGCCGGTGCAGCGGGATGTGGTGCGAGAAGCGTGAGCAGGCCTCGCGCAGATGCGCGAGAGCCGCGGCCTGGTCCTTCGTCTCGGCGAGCAGACGTGCCACGGCGCGATGCGCGTCCATCGCAAGCGGCTCCTCGGCGAGCAACTTCTGCCAAAGCTCCAGTGCTTCGCGCAGGTCACAACGGTAGTCGGCGAGATTTGCGGCAGTGCGTAGCCAGGCTGCGCGCGAGGCGCGAGGCGCCGCGGCGGCGAGGAGAGCCGCGGCGCGCGCTGGTTCGCCGTGCCGGGCGTATGCGTCTGCCGCATACAGCAGCAGCTCTCCGTCCTCCTGCCGCAATGCGAGCGCCGCCTCGAGCTTGGCGAACGCCTCGGACTGTCGGTCGAGTAGCGTCAGTGCCCAGAACAGCACCCGCGTCGGGATCGCGGACAGATGCGCGGATCTCTGGAACTCAACCGTGAACATCGCCACGGCATCGTCGGCCTGACGTAGGTGCCGTGCGGCGAGGAAGTACGAACGCGCGAAGCTCTCGACCTTGTCGCGCAAGCAGGCCGCGAGGCGGTAGAGCCAAGTCGCCTCTCCGAACTCGCGTCTGTTCCAGTGCACATTCGCGAGTGCGCGCAGGTTGTCCGCTTCGAATGGCTGCGATCGCAGTGCGCGCATCGCGAAATGCTCGGCGTCGGAGCTCGTGCGCGCATCCTCCGTGAGCTCCTCGGCCCACTCGCGGCAGAACAGGGCGTCCGAGCCTGCTTCCTCGACGAGGCGGCGCAGGAAATCGCGGTAGTCCGCGCGCCGAGCGAGCTGGCGCAACGCCATGAGCTTGCCCCAAAGCAGTCTGCCGTTCTTCGGATGTCGAACGAGCAACTCCTCGACCGCCGCGAGTTCGCGCGGGCGGCTCGAGTCGTAGGCCGCCAGTCGCCAGCGCACCAGCAGCGTGAGCCAGTGCGCAGGATCGGTGCGCTCCATCTCGTCGTAGTGCTGCTGCGCGGCCGCGCGATCGTGGACGTGAAGCGCGCGCTCGATGCGATGGCGCAAGTCGTAGAGTTTCGCGTCGGGCAGCGCGAGGCCTTCGAGCAGCACAGCGCGCCCCGCAGGCACGAGGACCATTCCGCGCGGGCCAGTGGAAGCGTAGCGCTCGAGCTGTTCCACACCGAGCCATTCGCCCGTCACGCGCTGGTACGGATCGCGGATGAGCAGCGTCCCGCGAAGGCTGTCGTACCCGATGATCGCCTGGAGATGGGCGCTCTGCGTCTCGACGAGCGTGACGGCGAACGGAATGCCCCGGTCGAGCAATGCGCGGGACACGTCCCACGTCACGCTGAATTCGCGGACATGCCATCCGTTTCCCTCTGCCCAATGCCGTTCGACGTGTTCCGGGGTTCCGTCGTAGCAGATCGTCGCGGCGAGCCCGAGGTGATCGACCGGCACGCTCCAGTACCTGCTCAGGGCGCTGAGCGTGGCGGGTGCACACGTCATGTGATGCTGCCGGACGAACTCGACGCGAAGTATCACGCGCCGAGCGTCCGTCGCCGGCTGCGCCAGGCGTTTCGCCATCGCGGCGAAGAAGCCGTGATTCGCGCGCGACGCGCAGTCCGCAGCGCGCGCGAGGTTCCCGCATCGATAGTGGGCGTCGGACATCCGCCCTTCCCACCACTGGAGCCGCTCGGCTTCCATGAGCGGGGCGAGCGCGCGCACGCGCTCCCACGATGCGAGCGCTTCGGCGTGGCGGTCGAGTTCGCCTTGGAGTGTCGCGAGTGCGGCTGCGACGGAACTGCTCTCGATGTGCAGCAGGGCCTCCGCCAGCAAGGCGATGGCTTCTTCGTCGCGTCCGAGCAACTGGAGCACGTGCGCCACGGATTGAACGGCTGGCCGATACCACGGCCGCAGGGAGAGCGCTTCGCGCGCGGCTGCGAGCGCCTCGTCATAAGCATCTTGCTTCTCGAGAATGTCGCACTTCTCCACCAGCAGCCAGGCGCTCTCCGGAGCAAGCGCGTGTGCTTCGCTCAGCAGCGATCGACTCGTTTCGAAGTCCCGATACCAGCTCGCGAATCTTGCTTCCAATGCGAGCAAGTCGGCCCGCACTGACGCCTTCGCACGCGGGAATGCCGGCAACCCCCTGAGAAATCGCCACGCCGCGAGCGGGCCGCGCCGACGGCTGATGTAACTGCACACGAAGTAGGCCGCTTCCGCGCTGCCGCGGTCATCGCGCCACGCGCGCAAGTGCAGCCAGTCGCTGAGCCTTGGCGCGCCCACGTTCGCCGCCAGTCGGCCACCGATCAGGCGCGCTGCTGTTCCGCGCCACTCGCGCATCTGTCCGAGCGCAGTCGCGCGCGCGCAGGCCTGCACGTAGAGACCGGAGTCGTAGAGCCGTGTGATCTCGGCGACTTCCTCAGGCGATACCTCCACTGCCTGGCCGGCGGTTCGAGTCGGCATCCAGCGAGAGGAAAGCAGACAATGCCGGAGCTGTCGATGGGAAAACCAGGAGAACGAGAGCCGCGGACGTTCAAGCGTGGCGGCTCGCCGCCGCGCTCCGACGGCTGCGCTTGGACAGAGCCTGCTTGCTGCCGCGCTTCGCGGTTCTTGAGGCGATGAGCGCGAGACAGCGAGCTTCGTCACCCTCGGTCACGACGGTTGCTCGTGCGCTCGCGTTCGTTCGCAAGCACGGCATCGTGCTCGAAGCCGCGCGCGGCCCCGTGCCGTCGCTCGCCGATGCGATCGCAGGCGAGCCGGTCGGCGGGAGCTGGTGGTCGCACGCGAGGAGTCAGCAGATCTTCAAGCTGACGCGAGCGGTGCGCGACTCCGACGACGTACTCGTCTGTCGTCTTCTCGACGGCAAGATCACGTTCGTTCACCGACGTCTCTGGCCAGCGCTCGTTCGCTGCGCCGCGCAGTTTCCGCGCAAGAACCTCGCTCGCGTTCAGGAAACGCACAGATCGACCGGCCGACACGTCACCCGGACGCTCGGCTTCCCGAAGTGGGTGCCCGACGCCGACATCGGCAAGGCCGCGCAACTCTCCGACTCCGCCGCGCGTACAGCGCTGCACCGCTGCATGCGGTTGTCCTGAGTCATCAGTACGAGAGCTCCCGGCACGTCATGTCGAGCGTGATGGGATCCGAGCTAGGAACGAATGTGACGTGGGGCGAGATCCAGTGGCCAAGGCCCGCTTCGTTCAGCGAGCGGTCGGATCCGTCGCCTCCGACGGCGATGCAACCGCTCACCGTGTACCCCCAGCCTTTTCCGACGTGGATCCGATACACCGCGGGCGGCAACGGTCCGAGAAGAAAGTGGCCGTCGCCAACGCGCTGCTCGTAGTCGTCGCTCACGCACATCGGCATCACGAACCATCGCTCGCCAAGACAGACTTCGAGGAATCGGCCATAGTCCTCGTCTGCTGACATGCCCGCGATCGTCACGAGCTGCACGTTCTCGTCACGCGGATCGAAATCGACGCGCAGAGTTCGACGGCGTTCTCCAGTAGCTGCGTCGAGAGATGCCCATCGCTTGCAGTTCCGTTCGAGATGCGAGCACTTCTCTCCCATCGCGCCGGGGAACCCGCAGGAAGTTCCGATCACCGGGTTGCCGCCGCTCGGGCTCGGATGGACGAATGCGCGCACGAAGACGAGATCGCCGCGAACGTCGTCGAACGAGTACTCACCGTCGGCGTCGCTGAACGTCGCGCGGATCGGTTCCGGCCAGACCCCCGTCGCGAGCGCGAGAGTGAAATCCGGCGTGGCCCAGTCGAAGGCCGGCCCGTCGACATCCCACCAGTGGAGCGGCGTGTCGAGTCCGAGGTAAGGGTCCGAGACCGCGTCGTATCGCGCCGGCAACGGACACAGCAACACCATCACGCGCATCGGCATTCCTGCGTGATCGAGCACGCGACCACTCACGCGGATCCCGGCTTCGTCACTTGTCGCCGCGCGCGTGATCGAGCCGCGCTGGCTCCGGCACGCGAGTGCGGCAAAGCAGAGCGCCGCAAGGAAGGCGATTCGCCGCGTTCGCAAACTCCACTTCGATTCGACCGCGGCGAGCATCGCGGCGCTTCCGACGCTCGGCGCGGCGCGGATCTTCCAGCCCGCTGAAATCGCTCAGCGCGCCGCCGGCACCGGCTTGCGCGTCTTCAGGAACGCGCCGAGCCGCTTCAACCCGTCCTCGATCCGCGGCAGCGCGAGCGCGTAGCTCAAACGCACGTAGCCCTCGAGCCCGAACGCGCTCCCCGGCACGATCGCGAGGTTCTGCGCCTCGAGCAGGTCCTGGCAGAAACCCATCGACCCGCGCGCATCGAGGTACCGCTCGACGTTCGGGAACGCGTAGAACGCGCCGTCCGGCCGCGGCGCGCTCAATCCGATCTCCGCGAGCCCGCGCATCACCAGATCGCGCCGCTTCTCGAACTCCGCCGTCATCTTCGGGATCTCCGGCGGATCGTGCAGCACGCCTGCTTCGTACGCGGCCTGCGACACCGCGTTCGGCGACCCCGTCATCTGACTGTGGAAGCGACCGATCGCGTCGATCACGTTCTTCGGCCCGGCGGCGAACCCGATCCGATAGCCGGTCATCGCGTACGCCTTGCTCGCGCCGTCGACGATCACGGTGCGCGCGCGCGCGGCGTCGGAGATTTGAACGGGTGAGAGCGCGCGCACGGTGCCGTAGGTCAAGCGGCGGTAGATCTCGTCCGAGACGATCCACAGGTCGTGGCGCTCGGCGATCTGCACCGCGCTCGCGAGCTCCTCGCGCGTCCACACGACGCCGGTCGGATTGCACGGCGAGTTGAGCAGGAGCCCGCGCGTCTGCGGCGTCACCGCGGCGGCGAGGCGCGCGAGATCGGGCCGGCAGTCGGGCGTGCTCGGCACCGGAACCGGAACGCCGCCGGCGAGCTTGACGAGGTCCGCGTACGACACCCAGTAGGGGAGCGGGAGCAGGACTTCGTCGCCGGGCTCGATCAGGCAGTACAGCGCGCCGG
>SCVU01000382.1 GCA_004296785.1 Planctomycetota bacterium | reverse complement strand
CCGAACATCACGAGCGGTTTCCACCAGCGCTCGTGATGTTCGGCCTGGGCAACGCGATCTGCGGCGCCCCGCTGTTGCTGGGCGCGTTCTTCGCGCTGCGCTCGAACTCGCGGCGGCAGTGGATCGCGCTGCGCGTCGCCGCGGTCGTGATCTTCGCGCCGCTCGCGTGGTTCACGTGGGTCGAATTCGAGTCCGCGGAGTCGCTGCAATGGGCCCCGCTGGGATTCCCGTATCTGTGGGCGGGCAGCGTCGCGGTCGTCGTCGTCGCGCTCGCCGTCGAGCGGCTGTGGCACGCGCGCGTATCATCGAAGGCATGACGGCACGCCCAGCGACCGACCCGCTCGCGCACCCGCGCACGCCGCGCGCGGTACCGCTGCGCTTCGCTGGCGAGCTCACACTGTGCGTGCTCGCGGTGCTGTCGATGCCGCTGCTGATCACCGTGGCGCGCGACTGCGGCGACGACCTGACTCCTCTCACTGCCGACTGGTGGCAGATCTGCACGCTGATCGGGCTGTGGAACCTGTGGTCCGTGCTCCCGCTGCTCGTCACGTGGCTGGTCGCCCTCAACTCCGATTCGCGTCCGTACTGGTGGGCGGCCCGCGCGGTTGGAGCATTCGTCGTGCTGACCGTGCTGCTGACGAACTGGCAAGATCTGGTGGGTGCCCAGGGCGACGCCTTGTGGCCGCTCAGCGCGGTCATGGCGCTGCCAATCGAGCTCGGCGTCGCCGCGCTCGCGCTCGGAACGGCATGGCTCGTAGAGCGGATCAAGCTGCGGACGGAATCGGTCGACACTCGGCCGTTTCCCCATGCTCCGCATCGACGCCGACCGCGCCCGCTTCCGTGAGATCGTCCGCGGTCGCATCCGCTCCGACCTCAAGCGCTACCTGTCGACGGGCGAGCTGATCGGCCGCTCCGGCGACCACTCGGTCTCGATCCCGCTGCCGCAGATCGAGCTCCCGCACTTCGTGTTCGGCTCGAACGACGAAGGCGCCGGCGAAGGCCAGGGCGAAGCGGGCGAGGGCGGCGAGACGAAGGCGCGCGCGCAGGGCGCGGGCCAAGCGGGCGAGGATCCCGGCCTGCACATCCTCGAGGTCGAGGTCGAGTTCGACGACCTCGCGGCGATGCTCGGCGAGGCGCTCGCGCTGCCGAAGATCGAGCCGCGCGGCCACAAGACGATGGAGGCCGACAGCGGTCGCTACAGCGGCCTGCGCGTGCACGGCCCCGAATCGCTGCGCCACTTCCGCCGCAGCTACAAGAACGCGCTGAAGCGGACGATCGCGAGCGGCCAGTGGGATCCTGCGCGACCGCGCGTCGTGCCCGAGCGCGAGGACCTGCGCTTTCGCAACAAGAAGAGCGTGCGCAAGCCCGACTCCTCGGCCGTCGTGATTCACATGATGGACGTCTCGGGCTCGATGGGCCGCGAGCAGAAAGAGATCGTGCGCATCCAGGCGTTCTGGATCGACACGTGGTTGCGCAGCCAGTACCGCAACCTCGAAGTCGTCTACGTCGTGCACGACGCCGTCGCGAAGGTCGTCGACCAGCACACGTTCTTCCACTTGCGCGAGTCGGGCGGCACGAAGATCAGCTCGGCCTACGAGCTGTGCCTGAAGCTCGTGCGCGAGCGCTACCGGCCGGAGGACTGGAACATCTACCCGTTCCACTACTCCGACGGCGACAACTGGTCGGCGCGCGACACCGAGAGCTGCGTGTCGCTGCTGCGCGACGAGCTGTTGCCGCGCGTCAACCAGTTCTGCTACGGGCAGGTGAAGAGCGCGCACGGCTCCGGTCAGTTCAAGAAGGATCTCGACGCGGCGCTGCCGGTCGCGGACAAGCTCGTCACGGCCGCGGTCGGCGAGAAGGGCGAGATCCCCGACTCGATCAAGGCGTTCCTCGGGCGCGGGCGCTAGACGAGCACGACGCGATGCACCTCAAACGCAGTCTGCCCGCCGCGCTGAAGTACGAGGCCGTGCGCGTCGAGGAAGCGGCGCGCAAGGCGGGGCTCGACGGCTACGAGGTCGAGTTCGAGCTCTTGCCGCCCGATGCGCTGAACGCGGTCGCCGCGTACGGCGGCTTTCCGGTTCGCTATCCGTCGTGGCGCTTCGGCATGGAGTACGAGCGGCTCGAGAAGGGCCACCGCTGGGGCCTCTCGCGGATCTACGAGCTCGTCGTCAACAACGACCCGGCCTACGCCTACCTCGTGTCGTCGAACTCGCGCCTCGAGCAGAAGCTCGTGATGGCGCACGTGTTCGGCCACGCGGACTTCTTCAAGCACAACGTGTGGTTCGCGCCAACCGATCGGCGCATGCTCGACACGCTCGCTTCCGACGCGACGAAGGTGCGCCGCGCGATCGACCGCGTCGGGCAGGAGCGCGTCGAGCGCTTCATCGACCGCGTGCTGTCGATCGAGACGCTGATCGATCCGTACTTGCCGCTGCGCGAGATGCGCGGCGGGGCCAACGCGCAGTCGAGCGAGCGCGCCGTTCAGCTCCCGACCTACGACCTGCTCGGCTTCCTGTGCGAGCGCGCGCCGCTCGAGCCGTTCGAGCGCGAAGTGCTCGGCTGCCTGCGCCGCGAGGCGTACTACTTCGCGCCGCAGCGGATGACGAAGGTGATGAACGAAGGCTGGGCGAGCTACTGGCACTCGCGGCTGCTCACCGGCGGGCTGCTCGAGCCCGCGGAGATCGTCGACTTCGCCGACTGCCACTCGAGCGCGACGGTGTGCGCGCCGGGGCGGCTCAATCCGTACAAGCTCGGGATCGAGTGCTGGCGCGCGGCCGAGGCGCGCGGGCTCGATCTGTTCGCGCTGCGGCGCGTGCACAACGACGTGACGTTCCTCGACGAGCTCGTCGACGACGCGTTCCTCGAGCGCGAGCTCGCGTCGTGCGGCGGCGCGCGCCTGCTGCCGCCGCGCGAGGGTCCGCCGGATTACGCGGGCGGGAAAGCGCGGTTGTTGCAGGAGCTTTCGTGGGGCGGGCTGCCGCAGATCGGGCTCGTCGCGGTCGGTGCGGAGGGCGAGGGCGAGTTGTTGCTCGCACACCGGCACGACGGGCGCGACTTGCAGCTCGCGCAGGCGCGCGAGACGTTGAAGGCGCTCGCGGCGGTTTGGGGCGGGCCCGTGCACTTGATGACGATCGAGAACGGGCAGGGGCGGCGGCTCGTCGCGACCGCGGGCGAAGTGAAGACGCTCGAGACGCGCGACGCGCTGCGCGCGTGCGCGTAGGACGCGCGGCGGGCCGTTGCCGGTGGCCGCACGGCCAGACTGATCCCACACTTGGCACGCAGTCACTGTCGCCTTGCGCTCCTCCCGGTACCTGTTAGCCTCGAATGAGACGTCGGTGCTCCTGCGTCACATCTCGGCGGCACACTGCCTCGCGATGGCAACGGCCGACGGCACTGGGGGAACTCGATGAACCGGACCGCTCGCGTTGGCCGTTGTTTCCAATCGCCGTCGCTAACCACCCGTGCGCTCGCGCACGTAATGCGAGCGAAAGGACGGACCGTCGCGATTCAACGGTCGATTCGCGTCGCGTTGGCCGTGGCGCTCGCGGCCGCGCCTTTCGCGCGGGCCAGCGCGCAGACTCTGCCGACGATCCAGCTGAAAGCGACCTACCCGTTCGTCGCATCGCGTTCGGTCGCCTACGCTGCGCCGACTGAGTCCACTCCACCGCTCGCCTTCGCCGGATTTGGTGGCGGAATCATCGCGCTCGACGTCTCCGATCCGACGATGCCGGTGAAGTGGGATCCCGCTGGACAAGGCGGCTTGCTCCGGGTGGGCGACGGCCAGCGCGGAGGCTTCGCGTTCGACCTCGCGGTGACGAACCAGCACTTGTACGTCGCGGGCGGAGTCGCGGGCGCACTGCACTACGAACGCTCGAGCTGGGTGCGCAGCGCGATCCACCTGAACACGAGCGGGCTCGAGGAGGCGCGCGCAATCGCCGTCGTCGAGGTCGCGGGTCTGACGCGCGTGCTGCTCGTGTCGAACAACCACGCGAGCACGAGCACGACCGCCGCGGCGCTGCACGTGATCGATCCGTCCATTCCGTATTCGAGCGGTCCACCTGCGACGAGTCCGACGCTCGATTCGGTTCTGGTGCCCGTACCGGTGACGTGCGTCGCCGCGTATGCACCCGCGGGTTCGACTGAGATCGCCGTGCTCGTCGGCACACGTTGCGGCGGCGTCAAGCGCTACTCGGTCCAGGCGGGTCCGCTCGGCGCTTACAGCGAGATCGTCGGCAATGCGGCGGTGACGACTTGGAATGCCGTGGCAGGCGCGCAGACGTATGTGACCTA
>SCVU01000381.1 GCA_004296785.1 Planctomycetota bacterium | reverse complement strand
AAGCGATCGCACTTCGCCTCGTCAGCGCACTTGACGCCGAGGCGCAGCACGACCTCGCTCGCCTCGACGTCGGCGGCCGCGATGCCCGCGTGGCAGACGTTCGCGCCGACGTACTCCTCGACGCGTTCCTCGGGGCGGAACGTGCAGCCGTCCATCTCGAGCCGCTTCCAGACGATCTCGGCGCACAGCTTCGCCTTGGCGAGCGCGTCGGGACCGCTGACGGTGAGCTGACCCGAGCACTTGAAGCCGCTCTCGTAGCTGAGCGAGACCTTGTACGTCGGCGTCGCGGGCTTGCCGCGGATCCCGCTGCAGCGCACGCGCTCGGCGCCGGCCTGCTCGAGCCGCACCGAGGTGAAGTCGGCGATGCAGTCGGGCGTGATGTAGTTGTGCGGATCGCCCATCTCGTAGACGAGCTGGTGCGCGACCGTCGACACGTCGACCAGACCGCCGGTGCCGGCGTGCTTCGTCACGTGGAACGTGCCGTCCGGCTCGCACTCGACGATCGGGTAGCCGATGCGCGCCATGTCCGGCACCTTGCGCCAGTCGGTGTAGTTGCCGCCGGTGCACTGCGCGCCGCACTCGACGATGTGACCGGCGATCGTGCCGGCCGCGAGCAGATCCCACTGGTCCTCGCGCCAGCCGAACTCGTGGATCAGCGGACCGAGCACGAGCCCGGGGTCGGTGAGCCGGCCCGCGATCACGATGTCGGCGCCCTGCGCGAGCGCCTCCGCGACCGGGAACGCGCCGATGTAGACGTTCGCGCTCGTCACGCGCGCGCGCACGGTCGACAGGGCCGCGCCGGTGTCCATGTTCTTCAGGTCGGCGCCGCTGGCGAGCAACTCGTCGAGCCGCGCCAGGATGTCGTCGCCCTCGATCACCGCGACGCGCATGCCCTTGGCGCCGTGCTTGGCGAGCACCTTCAGCACCGCGTCCTTGCACGCCAGCGGGTTCACGCCGCCGGCGTTCGCGATCACCTTGATCTTTTTCGCGCGCAGTTGCGGCGCGATGCGGTCGAGCATCGCGACGAAGTCGGTCGCGTAGCCCGCGTCGGGGCGGCGCGAGCGCAGCTTCTGCAGGATCGACATCGTGACCTCGGCCAGATAGTCGAGCGTCAGGTAGTCGAGCGGGCCCTCGTTGACGAGGCGCACCGGGCCGAGGATCGAGTCGCCCCAGAAGCCCTGGCCGTTCGCGACGAGGACCTTGGATCGGCGGGGAGTGCTCATGCTGCGTCGGGCGCGCTGCGTCGGGCGCGGGGGGGCGGCAGTCTACTCGGCGCGCCGCCCGATGCGTACTCTCGCGGCATGCGCGCGCCGCTCGTGCTCGTCGCCGGCTTCGGCCCGTACTTCCGCACCGGCGACAACCCGTCGGCGCGCATCGCTACCGAGCTCGAGCGCGAGCCGCCGGCCGGGCTCGAAGTGCGCGCGGCCGTGCTGCCGGTGACGTTCGCGGGCATCGGCGGCGCGTGGGACGCGCTGATCGCGCGCGCGGACTCGCAGCCGCCCGCGCTGCTGCTCGGCCTCGGCATGCACGCCGGCACGAGCTTTCGCCTCGAGCGCCGCGCGCGCGCCGCGATGAGCTCCGCATCGCTCGACAATGCGGGCGTCGCGGGGCGCGGCGTCGTGCTCGCCGGCGGCGCGGACCGCGCGAACGAAGCGCAGTGGCAGCGGCTCGCCGACTGGCTGCGCGAGAGCGGTGCCGAGGAGGTCGAGCTGTCGGACGATGCCGGCGGCTTCGTCTGCGAGGCGAGCTACCACCACCTGCTCGGCCGCGCGCGCGAGCTCGCGTGCCCGGGGCTGTTCCTGCACGTGCCCGACGGAGCGCGCGTCGTCGCCGAACGACAGGTGCCGGTCGTGCGCGGTTTCATCGAGCGCTGGGCGCGCGCGCGGCCCGTCAGCTGAGCTCGATGCGCGGGCGCGCGTCGATCGTCTGCGGGCTCGACGCCGCGTACGCGCGCATCGCGGGCAGGAACGCGCCGAGGTCGAGTCCCATGTAGCGACCACCGTGCGCGCGCGCGACCGCGTCGAGCTTGTCGATGCCGAGCGCCGCGAGTCGCTGCATCCCGGTCGGCTGGTTCATGCGCACCTTCAGGCACGCGGCCGCGCACTGGATCAGCCCCTGCAGGTAGGAAGCCTGCTCGGGTGCGCGCTTGGCGACGTGCCACAGGCTCTCCCACGCCTCGTGCGCTTCCCACAGGAATCCGTGGTTGTAGAGATCGACGCCCCACAGGTACTCGGGCGACGCGCGCCACTCGTCGGGCGCGACGTACGGCGGCGGCGCATCGTGCGCGCCGAACGAATGTCCGGCCGCGTCGCGCGTCGGGTGCGGATCGCGGCCGGGCAGGTACGCGTAGCGCGGGAAGCTGCGGTCGGGGACGAAGCGCACGCGCGCCGCGCGCTACTTCGTGACTTCGAGCTTGGAGCCGAAGTCGCCGGCGAACTCGACGTTGCCCTTCATCGACATCTGCTGGCCGCCCTGGTCCATCGTCGCGCCGATCGCGAGGGCCGCGGTGCCTTCGCCGTTCAGCTCGAACGAGTGCGCGTGGCCCGCCTTCGCGTCCCACATCAGCGTGCCCGAGCCCTTGAACGACAGGTCGAGCGTGACCTGGTCGAACTTCGGCTTCTCGCTCGGATCGACGCCCTCGCGCTCCATCACCTTGTCGATCGCGCGCGACATCAGGTCGGCGAAGTCGTTGCTCGACTGGATCTCCGCCTCGAGCTGGATCTCGGCGAGCTGTTGCCCGTCGACTTCCTTCAGGCCGGCGTAGGTCGCCTTGACCGTGCCGTCGAAGATCTTGTTCATCAGCTCGTCGACGTCGAGGTCGAGCTCCTCGAGGAACTTCATCGCTTCCTCGTCGTCCGCGTCATCGGGACCGGAGAGCTTGAAGCTCGAGCCCGGGAAGAGCATGTCGGCGAGCTTCTCCGCGGGGATCTCCCACGAATCGCCTTCCTTGTGCTCGCCCTCGCCGAGCACGAAGCGCAGGTCCATGTCCTCTTCGAGGTCCTCGAGCAGCTTCGCGTCGCCGTCGTGGCCGCTGGCCCACGCGATCGCGTACTTCGAGTCCTTGTCGTCCCACTTGTACGTGATCTTCTTGCCGCCGAGGTCGCTCTCGAGCTTGCTCTCGTCGGACGACGACTCGCCCTGCGCGCTCGCCTCGAAGCTCATCTTGCCGCCGAGCTCGTCGAACATGCGCGCGAGCTCGAGCGGACGGCCGCGCCCGACCTTGACGAACTCGTCGGTCAGCGTGATGGCCATCGCGCCGGTCAGCGTGACCTGCGGATCGCCCATCATGTCGGGGCTGATCTCCTGACCCATCGCGTTCGCGCTCAGTTCCTCGAGGCGCAGCGTGAACTCGCTGGTGAACTTCTTCGTCAGCGTCGTCCCGTCGGCCGGGTGAAACGTGACGTCGTTGCCGGGGTGCGCGAAGCCGAGCGTGGCGGCCAGCGCGAGCGGGGCGAACTTGCGGAGCATCGTCGTCGACATGTTGCGTTCCATTTCGGTGTGCAAAGCGGTGTGGGGGGGCGGTGTGCGGCGGGGTGCGTCGAGGGGGCCTTACTCCGCGATCTCGATCTTCTGCGAGAACGTGCCGCTCATGTCCATCGACATGCGCATCCGCATGCTCGTCCCCATCACGTCCATCTTCATCGCGTTCTCCATCGCCATCCCCATCTCGCCGGAGAGGTCGATCGACTGCAAGTGGTTCGCGGCGAGGTTCCAGCGCAGCTCGCCCTCGCCCTTGAACTTGAGCTCGACGTCGGCCGACTCGATCTCGACCTCGGCGCCCTGCATCTTGTCCTTGTTCTTCTCGATGCTCTCGCGCGCCTTCTCGCTCATGTCCTGGGCCGACTTGATCTCGAAGGTCAGCTTGACGACCGCGATCTTGCCGCCGCCTTCGCGGTCGACCTTCGTGAACTCGGCCTTGACCTCGCCCTCGAGGTCGCCGAGCTGGTCGGCGAGGCTGCCTTCCGAGCCCATGCCGCCAAAGCCCATGTCCTCGGCGCCGTCGGACTCGACCTCGATGCGCAGATTGCCGCCCGGCGCGAGGACCTTCTTGAACGCCGGGAGCTCGATGCTCCACGTGTCGCCGATGTTCTTCGACCCCTGCGGCACCATGCCGCGGAAGTCCATGTCCTCCTCCAGGCCGGCGAGCATCTCGTCGTCACCGGCCGTGTCCTCGCCGAACGTCTTCTTGTAGTCGTCGCCGTCGCGCGTGAAGAGGACGATCTTGCCCTCGAGCTCGCTCTTGCCCTGCAGCTCGCGGTCCTGCGACGGGATCATCGGGTTGTCGGCCTGCATCGACATGCTGGTCGAGTTGCCGAGCGCCTCGTAGGTCCGCTGCAGCTTGGTCGGCGAGCCGTCGCCCATCTCGAGGAACTTGTCGCTGACCTTGACGGTCATCTTGTTCTTCGCGGTGATCTCGAACTTGCCCATCATCCCCGACATGTCCTGCTCGTTCTGGAACACCGCCATGTCGTCGAGCGACATCTCGGTCTCCTGCACGATCGAGCGCGAGAGCGCCGCGCCGCTGGCGACGGCGAACTTGAAGTCCTCGACCGGCGTGGTGAACGCGTAGACGGCCGGGAGGACGAGCAGGGCGGAGAGCAGACGCTTGCTTTGGAGCATGGGAGTGGAGAGTAGGGCCCCTCCGACGGCGCGGGGGGCAGGTACAGTGCCGGCAGTCTAGCGCAGCGCGTACCGCGGGACACGAAACGGCACTGGGTGACGACGGAGCGTGGAACGCGCGAGCCGGCCCCGCTACGCGCGTGAGCCGGCTCGCTCTCCGTACTTACGAGCCCCGTACCTCGCGGCCGGGGCGACCGTGCCTGGCGCCTGCTACGGGCAGATCGAGCCCGAGAGCCCGCTCGTGAACGCGAAGCCCTGCGCCGCCGCCGGGTCCGCGACCACCGCCTGGAAGTAGCACGCGAGGTTCGCGATCGACGGATCGGCGGGCAGCGGGAGGGTCACCTCCGCCTGGCCGAACACGTCGGTCGTCCGCGCATAGGTGAGCGTCGGAACGAGCAGCAGCGTGCCGCCGACGACCGGGATGCTCGTCTGCGCGAAGCCGACCGCGAACCACGAGGTCGAGTTCGGCCGCGCGTTCTTCAGCTTGATGCGGAACGACGGGTTGTCGACCTCGAGCGCTTCACCCGCGGTGTCGAGCACCGGCACGCCGTGCGTGCCCGCGAGGCCGCTGCCGTAGCTCGTCGGCACGCACGCCGTCGGCGACGGATCGAACGACTTGATCGTCACGTCGTCGATCGCCCAGCCGCCGAGCTCGAGCCCGCCGTCGCTGACGAGGC
>SCVU01000380.1 GCA_004296785.1 Planctomycetota bacterium | reverse complement strand
CGACGCTCGCCGCGTCGCCGGCGACGAGGCGGCCGAACGCCGTGTACTGGCGATCGAGGAAGCCGGCGTCGCCGTGGCAGATGAAGAACTGCGAGCCCGCCGAGTTCGGATCGGCCGAGCGCGCCATCGACAGCACGCCCTTGACGTGCTTCGTGTCGTTGAACTCCGCCTTGATCTGGTAGCCCGGACCGCCGGTGCCGGTGCCCTTCGGGCAGCCGCCCTGGATCATGAAGCCCGCGATCGTGCGGTGGAACACCGTGTTGTCGTAGAAGCCCTTCTCGGCGAGCTTCACGAAGTTCTCGACGTGGCCGGGGGCCTTGTCGGGGAAGAACTCGATCTTCATCGAGCCGAGGTTCGTCTCGACGGTCGCGGTGACGCCGGTGAGTGCGTGAGGCATGGGGGGATTCGCTCCTACTTCGATTGCGGCGCGGGCGTCGGCTCGGCCTTCGGCAACGGCTTGCCGTCGGGGCCCTGGCGCCAGTCGTCGGGGTTGGCGGGGATCTTCACGACGGTCGCCTTGACGAGCACCTGTTGCTCGGCGGGCCGCACGGTGCCGGCGTCGATCGCCGTGCCCTTGCTGTTCGCGATCGCATCGAGCGCCGCGTAGCCGCGCACGAGGTTGCCGAAGATCGAGTACGCGCCGTCGAGGCCGGGGCTCGCGCCGTGCATGACGAAGAACTGCGACGACGCGGAGTCCGGATGGCCCGAGCGCGCCATCGAGAGGATCCCCTTGACGTGCTTCTTGTAGCGCGTGAACTCGGCCTTCAGGCGCTTCGTCCCGTTGCCGCCCATCCCGGTGCCGTCCGGATCGCCGCCCTGGATCATGAAGCCGCGGCCGACGCGGTGGAAGATCGTCCCGTCGTAGAAGCCGGTGTACGACAGCTCGAGGAAGTTGCGCACGTGGTTCGGCGCGATCGCCGGATAGAACTCGGCGACCATCTGGCCGCGCACGGTGTCGAGCACGACCCAGTACTTCTCGAGCTCGCCGACCGGCATTGCGGCCTCGTCGAGGAACTTCAGCCCCTTCGCGGCCGGCTCGAGCACGCGCACGGTCGCCTTCTGATCGCCGAAAGCGAGCTCGAAGTCCTTCGTCGCCTTCAGCGCGGGCCCGAGATCGATCGCGAACGTCTTCGACTCGTTCGCCGCGAGCGCGACCGCCGGTTGATCGCCCTGCGCGGCGCACGCCTGGCCGTCGACCGTGAAGCCCGCGGGCGTGACCTGCCAGCCGGGAACGCTCGCGCCTTCGGCCGGAGCCGTCAGCGTGAGCTTCACTTCACAGCGACCGCCGACGACGCAGACGTCGGGTGCGACGAGCGCCGCCTTCGGCGCCTCGGCCGCGGGAACGAGGGAGAGAACGAACGCACAGACGAGTGTGGAGATCATGCCTTCTTGTCACCTTCCCACTTGTAGTAGCCCTCGCCGGTCTTGCGACCGAGCTTCCCGGCCGCGACCTTCTCGCGCAGGCTCTTCGGCACGCGGAACGCGGGCTCGTTCGGGTAGCGCTTGACCCAGCCGTCGAGGATGAACAGCGTCGTGTCGAGACCGACGTAGTCGGTCAGCGTCAGCGGTCCCATCGGGTAGCCGCAGCCGAACTGCATCGCGGCGTCGATGTCTTCCTTCGACGCGTCGCCGCGGTCGAGCATCTCGATCGCCTGCACCATGTACGGCACGAGCAGGCGGTTGACGACGAAGCCCGGCGTGTCCTTGCACGCGACCGGCACCTTGCCGCAGGCCTCGCCGAACGCGCGCGCGGCCGCGAACGCCTCGGGCGCGGTCTTGTCGGTGCGCACGACCTCGACGAGCTTCATCAGCTGCACCGGGTTGAAGAAGTGCAGGCCGACCATGCGGTCGGGACGGCCCGACGCGGCCGCCATCTCGCCGATCGGGAAGCTCGACGTGTTCGACGCGAGGATCGTGCTCTGCTTGCAGATCTTGCCGAGCTCGGCGAACAGCGCCTTCTTCACGTCGAGGTTCTCGACGATCGCCTCGATCACGAGGTCGCAGTCGGCCAGCGCCTGCTTGTCGAGCGAGCCCGTGATGCGCGCGCGCACCGCGGCCGCATCGGCCTTGGCGGCGTCGGCGGGCTTGCCCTTCTCGATCGCCTTCTCGGCGAGCTTCGCGAGCGACTTGTCGATGCGGCCGAGGCCGGAGTCGAGGAACTTCTGCTCGGTCTCGAGCGCGACGACCTGGAAGCCGCCCTGCGCGGCGACTTGCACGATGCCGTGGCCCATCAGGCCACAACCGATGACGCCGACCTTGCGGATGGGATTGGAGCTCATGGATGCGGAGGGTTTCTAAGGGGGAGTGCGGACTAGCGCTCGAACGCGGCGGCGAGGCCCATCCCGCCGGAGATGCACAGCGTCGCCAGGCCGTGGTGCGCGTCGCGGCGCTTCATCTCGTGCAGCAGCGTCACGACGATGCGCGCGCCGGTGCAGCCGATCGGGTGGCCGAGCGCGATCGAGCCGCCGTTGACGTTGAGTCGATCCAGCGGCAGCGGCAGCTCGCGGTGACACGCGAGCACCTGCGCGGCGAAAGCCTCGTTGAGCTCGATCAGGTCGTACGCGCCCGTCGCGCGACCCGTGCGCTTCTCGAGCGCGCGCAGCGCGGGCACCGGACCGATGCCCATGACCGTCGGATCGACGCCGGCCTCGGTCGCCTCGCCGACGAACGCGAGCGGTGCGAGGCCGCGCGCGCGCGCCGCGTCCTCGCTCATCACGAGCAGCGCCGCGGCGCCGTCGGTGATCCCCGACGAATTGCCGGCGCTGACGGTGCCCGTCTTCGCGTCGAAGACCGGCGGCAGCTTGGCCAGCGACTCGAGCGTCGCGCCGTCGCGCGGGTGCTCGTCGAGCGCGACCGTCGTCGACTCGCCCTTCTTGCCGGCGATCACGACCGGCGCGATCTCGTCGCTGAAGCGCCCGGCCTTGCGCGCGGCTTCGCAGCGCTGCTG
>SCVU01000379.1 GCA_004296785.1 Planctomycetota bacterium | reverse complement strand
AACCTCACCGGGCCGCCGAGCGGCATCTTCGCGATGGTGATCGGCTTCGACTTCCTGAACACGGTCGTCGATCCGGTGCTGCTCGTGCCGACCGAGAACGGCCCGGTCTACCAGAACCTGTTCGCGAGCGGATTGTCGCTCGGCAACATCCTGGTCGACCTCAACCCGGCGCGCTCGGCGACCGCGTTCTCCGGCGTGTTCAACGCCGCGGGAACGGCGACGATCACGGGCGTTCCGCTCGCGACCGGAGCGGCCACGCTCGCGGAGTCGGAGTGGTACTTCCAGATGCTGGCGTTCGACGCCGCCGGGCGCGGCGCGCTGTCGAACCGGCCGAAGATCGAGCTCGACCTGCCGTAGGGCGAGCGAGCGACTCGATCGCAGTCGTCGCGGGGCGGGATCCTCTCCGAGGGTCCCGCCCCGCGCTCGTTCGCACGTCAGGGGCGCAGGGCGAACATTCGGGCGCCGGAGACGACGCCGTACCGAGGAATCAGCAGATCGGTGACACCGTCGACGTCGATGTCACCGAGCGGCGAGACGATCGGAGGCAGGCCTGGCTCGCCGAAGAACCGCTCGCCGAGCGCGCGACCGTCGCGCCCCGAGTGCAAGCGCGCGAGCAGCCCGCTCGTCTCGAAGATCCCCTCGCCCGGAAAATCGAGATCGCAGACGACGAAGTCGCACGTCCCGTCGCGATCGAAGTCGCCGACGAGTTCTGGCTTCGCTCGCTCGTGCGCGAACGTCGCGAGCACGCGCCCGTCGCCAGGCGAAACCAGCCACGACTCACCGCGCTGCGAGAGCAGGCACTCGTTCGAGCCGTCGCCGTCCGCGTCGTAGTAACCCGCGAGCTGCAGGTAGTACGCGGGATCCGGCGCCGGCGGCGTGAGTCGACGCACCAACGAGCCATTGCGGCCCGAGAAGATCCGCGCCGCTGGCGCGCGTGCAAGCGAAGTCGATCCGACCGCGAGCTCCGGCACTCCATCTCCGTCGAGATCGTCGATCGGAAGAACGCTCTCGCCGATCGCGTCGCCGGTCGATTCGCCCCGCACAGTGAACAACTCAGCTCCCGTGCGACCGGAGTAGAGGTTCAAGAAGCCGCCGCCACACGTGTCCGTCGATGACGCGAAACGCGTGTGCTGAGTCTGCGGCGCGCTGATCCAGATGTCGTCGGCGCGATCCCCGTCGAGGTCACCGACCGTTCCCGCGCCTGTGCCGAACGCAGCGGCCGGATCCGTGCCGGTCCACCGATGCAGCACGCTCGCGTCGCGCCCCGAGAAGAGCCAGACGCGGCCGGGTTCCGCGTGGTCAGACGCGCCGCCGACCGCGAGCAGCACGTCGGGCCAGCCGTCGGCATTCGTGTCACCCGCCGCGGCCGCGCGCGTCGTGCGCCACGCCGCGGCGACTCCCGTGCGCAGCGTGAGGATCGACGCTTGTCGCTGTGGGCTGAAGACTTCGGCGGCCGCCTCCGACGGCAGTCCGGGCTCGGTCTCGCAGATCAGCGCGACGTCCGCGCGACCGTCGCGATCGATGTCACCGACGACAAACGACTCGGCGTGAGCGTGGCCTTTCTCCGACGGGAACTCCGCGAGCAGTACGGAACGCGGCAGCTTGTGCGAGCAGGCTGTCGCGACGAGCGCGGTGACGCCGGCCGCGAGCAGCGTGTACGGCGCCGTCGCGCGCTCGCTCATCGATCCGGCTCCTCGTCCCAGCGGCGCTGCACCTCGTCCTCGAGATCGCGCAGCGCGTCGAAGTGCATCGCGAGGAACTTCGTGTCCTTCTCACGGCCCGCCTTGCGCTTGGCCTCGACGATGTGCATCAGCCGCGCGACCGGAATGTCCTGCCCCGAGACCTTCAGCATCCGCTTCTGCGCGTCGACCGCCTCGAACTCCGCGTCCCCCATCACGAGGTTCAGGTCCACCGGCAAGTGGCCGTCGCGCAGCACGCGCGTCAGCGCGCGGCGCTGAACCACCTTGCGCGCCAGCCACGGATCGCGCGGTCGATCGAGCGGCTCGCCGCCGCACCAGAGCTCGAACCCGAGATCCTCGGCCACGCGCCACAGAGTCAGGAGATTCTCGGGCTCGGGCGGAAGGAACAGATCCTGATCCTGCGTGTGCAGCTCCTCGCCGCCGTAGCGCGCGTAGAGATTCGCGCCCCACACGCCCATCACGACGAAGCGCGCGCCTTCCGCCAACCAGCGCGGCGCGAGCAGCGGCAGCGGGTCGCGCAGGATCGGCGGATCCTGCGGAATCTCCGGGTGCGGTTCGCGCGGCTCCATCACCTTCGCTGGATGCACGGGACCCGGATCGGTTGCACCTGGAAGCACGATTCGCCCGGCGCGCTTCATCGCGAGCATCTGCAGCGCGGCCGCGTAGTGCATGTAGACGTGGTCGTGCGCGGTCCCCGGCGCATTGCGCGGGAGATTCTCGACGCGCTCGATCGCGCGGAGGCGCGCGGGCGACGGCGGCGCGAGCAGGTGCTCGTCGAGCAGGCGCATCTTCTCGCGGTCGACGACGAGCCGCCAACGCCCGCCGGGCAGATGCTCGATCTGCACCGCGTCTTTCCAGGGTTCCGGCTCGCGAGCGGACGGCATTGCGCTTCGAAGATAAGGCGACGGCCCGCGCCCGACTAGAATCGCCGCCCCCATGAGCTCCGCCAAGCACGGTTCCACGCACCGCTTCGAGACCCTCGCGATCCACGCCGGCCAGACGCCCGACCCGCAGAACGGCGCGGTGATGACGCCGGTGTACTTCACGTCGACGTACAAGCAGGACGCGCCCGCGCAGCCGCGCCAGGGCTACGAGTACTCGCGCACGACGAATCCGACGCGCACCGCGCTCGAGCAGAACCTCGCGGCGCTCGAAGGCGCGCATTGGGGGCTGTGCTTCTCGTCCGGACTCGCGGCGCTGGCGGGACTCGTGCACCGCCTGAAGCCCGGCGACCACGTCGTCGCGGGCAACGATCTGTACGGCGGCACCTATCGCCTCTTCGTCCGCTGCTTCGCGCAGTACGGCCTCGAGTTCACGTTCGTCGACACGACCGACGTGAAGGCGGTCGAGCGCGCGCTGCGGCCGAACACGAAGTACCTGTACCTCGAGACGCCGACCAATCCGCTGCTGCGCTTGTGCGACGTCGCGAAGCTGTGCGCGCTCGCGAAGAAGCGCGGCGTGCTCTCGGTCGTCGACAACACGTTCGCGACGCCGTTCCTGCAGCAGCCGCTCGCACTCGGCGCCGACCTCGTGCTGCACTCGCTGACGAAGTACCTCGGCGGTCACTCCGACGTCGTCGCGGGCGCGCTCCTGGGCAACGACGACAAGCTGCGCGCCGAGCTCGCGTTCCACCAGAACGCGGTCGGCGGTCAGCTCGGCCCGATGGACTCGTTCCTCGTGCTGCGCGGCACGAAGACGCTCGCGCTCAGGATGGAGCGCCACTGCGAGAACGCGCGCGCGATCGCAGCGCACCTCGCGGCGCACAAGAAGGTCGCGCGCGTGATGTACCCCGGTCTGAAGGACCACCCGCAGCACCGGCTCGCGAAGCAGCAGATGAAGGACTTCGGCGGCATGGTTTCGTTCGAGCTGAAGGGCGACGTCGCCGCCGCGACGCGCGTCGCGAGCGCGACGCAGGTCTTCACGCTGGCCGAGTCGCTCGGCGGCGTCGAGTCGCTGATCGAAGTGCCGACGGTGATGACGCACGCGAGCATCCCGGCCGAGGAACGGCGCAAGGCCGGGCTCGCGGACGGCCTGATCCGCCTCAGCGTCGGCATCGAGCACGTCGACGATCTCGTTCTGGATCTCGAACAGGCGTTGAAGAAGGCGTGAGCCTCGCGCGCGGGTAGCATGCGCCGATGCGCAACCTCGCCCGCGTCGGATCACCGCTCGGCTTCCTCTTGATCGCGAGCGCGTGCGCCGCGCCCGACGCGCGCGCGCAGGCGCCGTGGACGAACCTCGGCCAGTCGCTGCCGGGCGCGAGCGGCGCGCCGATTCTCACCGCGCACGGTCCGCTCGCCGCGGGCTCGCCCGCAGTGCTCGAGCTGCGCAACGCGAAACCCGGCGCGGCCGCGTTCCTCGTCGGCGGGCTGTCGAACCTCGCGCTGCCGCTCGCCGGCGGCGTGCTCGTGCCCGCGCCCGACTCGATCTCGCCCGCGCAGCTCACCGACGCGCAGGGCGACGCGCACCTCGAGTTCGCGTGGCCGGCCGTGCTCGGCCCCGGCGTGCCCGCGTGGTTCCAGTGGTGGCTGATCGATCCGGCGGCGGGTCAGGGCCTCGCCGCGAGCAACGCGCTGACGACGATGAGCCAGCCCGCGATCGCACCGCAGCCGTTCGCCGCGCCGTGGATCAACGGCACGCAGTGCGCGACCGACCCGCTGATCCAGGTGCAGCAGTACGACGCCGACACGTTCGTGCTGCGCCAGTCGCTGTGCACGAACTTCGAAGCGCCGTTCATGTACCTGCTGTTCGGCACGGACAAGGTGCTGCTGCAGGACACGGGCAACGGCGGCATCCCGATCCAGGCGACGGTGCAGTCGATCATCGACCAGTGGCTCCTCGCGCACGGGCAGGCGTCGATCCAGCTGATCGTCAGCCACTCGCACGGCCACGGCGACCACACGAAGGGCGACCCGCAGTTCGTGGGCAAGCCGAACACGACGGTCGTCGGCACGAGCCAGAGCGCGGTCGCCGCGTTCTTCTCGCTCACGAGCTGGCCGCTCGGCAGCACCGCGTACGACCTCGGCGGCGGTCGCATCGTCGACGTACTGCCGCTGCCCGGCCACCAGGCGGCGCACATCGCGCTCTACGACCGGCGCACGAGCCTCGTCTTCACCGGCGACTCGCTCTACCCGGGGCGCCTGTACATCTCCGACTTCCCGGTCTACCGCGCGAGCATGCAGCGCCTCGCCGACTTCCTCGCCGACAAGCCGATCGCGCACGTGCTCGGCACGCACATCGAGATGAGCAGCGTGCCGGGCGTCGACTTCCCGCTCGGTTCGCTCGTGCACCCGAACGAGCACCGGCTGCAACTGCGGCGCTGGCACCTGCTCGAGCTCGTGCACGCGCTCGACGACATGGTCGGCGCGCCGTTCAAGGACGTGCACGCGGACTTCATCGTGTTCCCGCTGTAGTCGGCGAAGAGTCGGCGCGCGCGTACGGTGCCTTCCATGAGAAGGCCCAGTCGCGTCAAGAGGCGTGTCCGGATTGTTGCCGGTCGTGACCGGCGCTGGTCGTGAGGGACTCGATCCGCGCGCGCCGTGCACCTTGAGTCGCAG
>SCVU01000378.1 GCA_004296785.1 Planctomycetota bacterium | reverse complement strand
GTCGACGAAACCAGCGGTGCTTGCCGCCAGCGGCTTCCAACGCATCGGCCCCGCTTTCGTCTTCCACTCGCGCGCGAGATCGCCGTCCTGCTCGGGCCCGTAGCCCGCCGCCCCCATCGCCGCGTCGCGCGGGCCGGGGAAGTAGCCGAGCACGGACCACGCGGAGACGAAGCGACCGGGCATCGCGCGCGCGAGCTCGTCGTCGTAGCGCTTCAGCGCGTTTCGATCGACGCGGTCGAACAGCGCGGTGAAGCGGCGCTCGGGCTCGGCGACGTCGCACGCGCGCTGCGCGTTGAACAGCGCGAGCTGGCCGAACGCGTCGCGCACCGGGCCGGCGGCGGCCCGCTCGAGCGCGGGCAGCAGGCGCGCGTTGGCGAGGCTCTCGGCGGCGCGCGCCGCGGCGAGCACGACCATGCGATCGGGATCGGCGAGCGCGGCCTCGACGAGCGCGAAGCTCGACTCGCGGCGCAGCTCGAGCGCGGCGAGCACGCACAGCGCGCGCAGGCTCGGCCGGGTCGGAAAGCGCGCGAGCAGCTCCGCGGGCTCGGGCGTCGCGTCGACGAGCTTCTTCGCGGTCTCCCACGGGGGCGTCCACTTGCCGTCGCCATCGGCATCGACGAACAGCGGATTGACGATCGCGATCGGCCGCGCCGGTTGCTCCTGGTCGACGACGATCGGGTCCAGCGGGTCGTCGCCTTCGACGAGAAACGCGATCCAGAAGTCGCCGCCGTGCTCGGGCGCGTACGCGGCGAGCTCGCGCGACCAATCCAAGCGCAGAGGTAATCCTGCGCGTGCGACGCCGACTGTCTCGACCAAGTCACCGTCGACGGCGACGTGCATGCGGTCGACGTCGATCCACGTCGCTGCCGACACGCGCACATTCACTGTCGGAAGGACGCGGCTGAAGTTGGACTGCTTTCGCACGAACCGATCGGGCACGTCCTGCCACTTGTTCGGCAGACCGGAGAATTCGTCGGGCACGTCGAACAAGCGCAGTTGGACGAACGGCCCTAGCGTGGTGAAGCAGTTCATGGAGCGCACGCTCGCGGCGACCTCGCGCGGATCGATGCGCGACGGATCGTCGGTCGTCGAGCGCACGAAGTTGCGCGGCCAGCCCGCGAAGTCGAAGTGCACCGTGTGGCTGTCGGAGTTCCCGACCGCCGCGTGCCGGTGCCCGCGATTCAGCAGGTGGAACCAGTCGCGCAGCACGCTGTGCCGACCCTCGTCGCCCGGCTCGAACGCGAGATCGGCGTCGAGGTAGCCGCGCCCCGGGTTCGCGTTGAGGATCTCGACCGAGTCGAAGTCGAACGACCAGCCCTTGGCGCTCGACACTCCGGTGATCGGATCGAACGCCGTGTGCCGAAAGAAGTCGATGTCGTACCAGCGCGGGTGGTTGAGCTGGATCACCGGCGTGATCCCGAGCGCGTTCGGCTCGGCGCGGATCAGAGCGAACAGCTCGCCGGCGTCGCGCAGTCGGTGATTCAGCACCGGCCGCGACGGATCGAGCGGAAACGCATTGACGTGCCCGATCGGCGTCGAGAGCTCGTTGCCGACGACGGTCGTCACGCGCGACGTCGCGCCGAGCTCGCGCACGATCGGCGCGTAGTCGGTGTTGTGGTTGTGGTCGGTCGCCACCGCGAGCTCGACGCCCTCGCCGATCAGGCTGATCACGCGCTCGTTCAGGTTCGCGTCGCCGTGGTCCGAGTGCGTGTACGTGTGCAAGTGGAAGTCGGCGCTGACCCAGCCGCGCGTGTCGACCTCGTGCACGAGCTCGAAGTCGAGCGCGTGCTCCGCGCCGGCCGCGAGCGTCACGCGCCGCTCGCCGCGACTCCACTCGAGCCCGCGCGTCGCGTACACCGTGTACTCCCCCGCCGGGACCGTGATCGCGCCGCTGCCCGAGAGCGAGTAGACGACGTTCTTGCGCACCGCGAGATCCCCAGGCAGCGCCTGCGTGTTGGGGAACAGCGCCGCGTTCGCGCCGCCGGCGCCGACGAAGGTCAACCGACCGGGCATCGGCATGCCCTCCGCGTCCGCGATCACAAAGCGCACGAGCGCCGTCGGCCCGTCTGCGGCGAGTTGCGCGACGCGCGGTTCCGACTTGTCGTCGTGGTCGTGGTGCGCGAGCGCTGCGAGCACGAGCGGAACGGCGATCACTCTCATCGCGGTCATTCTGCCGTCCGCGCGCGGGAGCGCGTCTACAATGCCGCGCCGCATGACCGAAGCGACGCGGCCCGCATGACTGGAGCGACGCGGAACGGCGCGGGCGACGTGGGCGGCGCAGGCAGCGCGCGCGATCGCTGGATCGCGCTCGCGCTGTTCGCCGGCGCCGCCGCGCTCTTCATCCTGACGCGCCAGGGCTACTTCTTCGGCGACGGCCGCGGGCTGATCGATCGCGCGAACGAAGGCGCGCTGCGCGGCCACAACCTCGCGTACCTGCCGCTCGCGCAGCTCGCGCGCGCCGCGTGCGCGCCGCTCGCCGGTTGGGACGCCGAGCGCGCGCTGTACGCGCTGTCCGCCGTGTGCGCGGCCGCGGCAGTCGCGCTCGTGTACGCGAGCCTGCGTGCCGCCGCGACGAGCGCCGCGACGTCCGTGCTGTTCGCGCTGCTGGT
>SCVU01000377.1 GCA_004296785.1 Planctomycetota bacterium | reverse complement strand
GGCCGACGGTCCGGACGCGGCGGGGGAGCTCGATCCTCACGCGTTCGCCGTCGCGTGGTCGCGCGTGTTCGATGCCGCCTGGGACACCGACGGCGTTCCCGTGCACGCGCGCACCGCGCCGGGCGACGGCGCCGATCGGCCGCCGCGCGCGCGCGGCGCTGCGCCGACGCACGCGACGCAACTCGCCTGGCTGTGCGCCGCACTGGCCGCTGCGTGCGCGCTCGCGGCCGCGCTGACGTTCGAGCGGCGCTCTCGCTAGCGCCGCGGCTCGTCGTCGCGCAGCGCGCCGTACATCGGCTCGACCAGCGCGTCGCGCTCCGGATCGCGGCCGCTCGGCTCTTCGGCCGGCGTCGCCTCGACGCGCCCATAGCGCCGCTCGAAGCGCGCGAGGAACACGAGCCCGAGCAGCACGGCGAACCACAGCGTGCACAGCCGCGTCAGCACCGTCGCACCGCCGGCCTTCGCGCGCGCGATCTCGAGCACGAGCCCGTCGAGCTCCTCGTACTTGCGCCGCAGCAGCGTGCCGAGCAGGCCCTCGGTCAGGCCGAGCCCGCCCGGGAACACGATCGCGACCGCGCCCGCGACCGCCGACAGCGCGTACGCGCAGACCGCGTAGAGGAACGGCAGCGGTGCCGCGCAGAACTGGCTCGCGATGACCCAGAACGCCGCGCACTCGCAGCCCCACGACGCGACCGATTCGAGCGTGGGGAGGAACAGCTCGCGCGGCCGGAACAGCACGCGCGCGCTCTGGAACGAACCGTCCGCCTTCTCCGCGTAGCGCCACGCGTACGGCGTGCGCTTCAGCATCTGCACGACGAGGCGCGCGAAGCGCTGCGAGCCGAGCAGCGCGCTGCCGACGACGCACAGCCCGAGGCCTGCCCAGAACACGCCGCGGTACTCGGGGAAGCTCGCGATGCCGCCGATCGCGATCAGGATCAGGTAGCCGAGCAGGTCGGTCACGCGCTCGGCGATCACGATCGGCGCGGACGTGTGGATCGGCGTGCCGGTGACGCGCCGGATCAGCCAGCTCTTGAGGACCTCGCCCATCTTGCCGGGCGTGATCCCCATCGAGAACCCGGCCATGTAGATCGTGAACGACGTGCGCCGGTCGAGCCGGATCCCGAGCAGCTTCCGGTAGCGCTCCCACTTCAGGAAGCGGATCAGGTAGTTGCCGAAGCTCAGCGCGAGCGCGACCGGCAGCGCCCACAGCGGAAACGTCGCCAGCGCGCCGACGAGCTCGCGCCACCCGACGAACAGCACGATCGCGATGTAGACGACGACGCCGAACAGCGCTCCGTAGAGCACCTTGCGCAACAGGGGCGGGGCCGCGGGAGCAGGTGCGGAGCTCAAGGCGTCGGAAGGTAGCCTTTTTCGGACGCAGCGGCACGCCGACTCGAGCGCGCTCACTTGGGGCGAAGCGCGCGCATCCGCTATCCTGCGCGGCCGCAGTGGACGCGACGACCGCACCCGTGAACGATGCCGCCGCCTGGCTCGCGCCGGCGCTCCTGTGGCTCGTCGGCGCGCTGCTCGTGCTCGGCGCGGTGTGCGCGTGGCTGTTGTGGCGCCAGCACGAGCTGCTCGCGCAACTCGGCGGCCGGCTCGCCGCGCTCGACCACCTCGCCGAGATCGAGCGCGCGACGCGCGTGCTCGCCGACGCGCGCGGCGATCTGGATCTGCGGCGCGTCGAGCACGTGCTCGTCGACATCCGCGACGCGCAGCGGCGCGTCGAGGACGCGCTGCTGCGCTCGGTCGAGCGCACCTCCGGCGACGCGGCGCCCGCCGCGCCGAACCTCGCCGACGCGATCACGAACCGATTGCTCGCGCTCGGCTACGACCGCGTGCAGCTCGCCGGCACCGACGAAGAGCTCGGCCGGCTCGCGCTGACCGACGGCGACGTGCTGGTCGAGGCGCGCAAGAGCGGCGTCGCGCACAAGGGCCGCGTGCTCGTGCGCGGCGGCCGCATCCACGCGGTCGAGATCCAACCGCCGTTCGCCGTGTTCCCGTAGCTCGCGCAGCTGTGCGCCTCCTCCGCATGTCGTCTCCGACCTCGTCCGCCGCACCCACCTCGACCTCCATCGCCCGCCTCGGCGAGCACGCCGGCCAACAAGTGCTGTTGCGCGGCTGGCTCTACGACCTCTCGTCGAAGGGCAAGCTGCACTTCGCGAAGCTGCGCGACGGCTCCGGCATCGTGCAGTGCGTGCTGTTCCAGAAGGCCGTGCCGCCCGAGCTGTTCGAAGCCGTCGGCCACGCGGGCCAGGAGTCGAGCCTCGAGCTGTGGGGCAAGTGCGTGGCCGAGCCGCGCGCGCCGGGCGGCTTCGAGATCCAGGTCGAGGGCGGCCGCGTGCTGCAGCGCGTCGAGGGCTACCCGATCACGCCGAAGGAGCACGGCATCGAGTTCCTGATGGACCACCGCCACTTGTGGCTGCGCTCGCGCCGTCAGTGGGCGGTGATGCGCGTGCGCGACGCGGTGATCACCGCGATCCGCGGCTTCTTCGACGCGCGCGACTTCGTGTGCGTCGATCCGCCGATCTTCACGCCGAACGCGTGCGAGGGGACGAGCACGTTGTTCGAGGTCGACTACTTCGAGCAGAAGGCGTTCCTCACGCAGTCGGGACAGCTCTACGCGGAAGCCGCCGCGATGGCGCTCGGCAAGGTCTACTCGTTCGGGCCGACGTTCCGCGCCGAGAAGTCGAAGACACGCCGGCACCTCACCGAGTTCTGGATGATCGAGCCCGAGGTCGCGTACGCGACGCTCGACGACGTGATGGAGCTCGCGGAGGGCCTGCTGTGCCACGTCGTGCAGGAAGTGCTGCGCCGGCGCCGCACGGAGCTCGAGGTGCTCGAGCGCGACCTCGCGAAGCTCGAGCGGGTCCAGGCGCCGTTCCCGCGCATCAGCTACGACGAGGCCGCCGCGATCCTGGCCAAGCACCCGGAGTCGACGTTCAAGCACGGCGACGACTTCGGCGCGCCGGACGAGACGATCATCTCGAACTCGTTCGACCGCCCGGTGCTCGTGCACCGCTATCCGCACCAGGTGAAGGCGTTCTACATGAAGCGCGATCCGGCCGATCCGTCGAAGGCGCTGTGCGTCGACGTGCTCGGGCCCGAGGGCGTGGGGGAGATCATCGGAGGCAGTCAGCGCGAGGACGATCTCGCGGTGCTCGAGCAGCGCATCGCCGAGCATCAACTGCCGCCGGAGCCGTTCCAGTGGTACCTCGACCTGCGCCGCTACGGCTCGGTGCCGCACGGCGGCTTCGGGCTCGGCCTCGAGCGCACGGTCGCGTGGATCTGCGGCATCGAGCACGTGCGCGAGGCGATCCCGTTCCCGCGCACGATCTACCGCTTGACGCCCTGAGGCACGGACTCGCGTGCCGCCCGTCCTGCTCGAAGTCTGCGTCGACTCGCGCGAGCGACTGGCGACGGCGCTCGCCGGCGGCGCGGCGCGCATCGAGCTGTGCGCGCGCCTGGATCTCGACGGCCTGTCGCCCGAGCCGGAACTGCTCGAGCACGCGCTCGCGAGCTCGGCGCTACCGCTGCACGTGATGGTGCGGCCGCAACCCGGTCCGTTCCGGCCCTCGTCGCCCGACTTCGCGCGCATGCTGCGCGAGTGCGAGGCGCTGTCGAAGCGCGTTCAGGGCGTCGTGCTCGGCCTGCTCGACGGCGAGGATCGCATCGACGTCGCGCGCACGCGCGAGCTCGTCGCGGCCGCGCGGCCGGCGAGCGTCACCTTCCACCGCGCATTCGACCGCGTGCGCGACTTCGAGGGCGGGCTCGAGCAGTTGATCGAGCTCGGCATCGCGCGCGTGCTGACGAGCGGCGGCGCGCCGACGGCGTGGGAGGGGCGCGAGCGACTCGCCGCGCTGATCCGCCGCGCGGCGGGGCGCATCGCCGTGCTGCCCGGCGGCGGCGTGCGCGTCGACAACGCGCGCGCGCTCACCGCGGCGACCGGCGCGCGCGAGCTGCACAGCTCGACGCCGTTCGCACTCGCGTGAGCGCGCGCTCGCGGCCCGTGCGCGCGGCCCGAGCTCAGCGCACTTCGAGCGCGAGCGCGTTGCTCGCCTGCAGCGCTGCGGCGAACGCCCCGGCCTGCGGCAGCCCGCCCGATTGCGCGTAGGCGCGCAAGCCGCTGAGGCTCGGCACTCCCGGCACCGACAGCCCGACCGACAGCGGCGTCGTGCCGCAGCCCAGCAGCACCGCGCCCGCGAGGTCGATCAGGATCCAGTTGCCGAGATCGAGCGGCAGCGCGGCCGGCGCGCCCGCCAGGAACGTGCAGGCCGGCATGGCGGCGCCGGCGTGCGTCGTCAGCGTCAGCGTCGAGCCGAGCAGCGCCGGCCCGCTGGCGGTCAGCACGAGGCGCGTGCGCTCGTCCCAGCCGATGTCGACGAGCGCCGCGCCGTCGCCGTCGAAATCGAGCGCCCGGATGTCGCCCTCGAAGTCGGTGCCGTACGTCGGGCCGGGCCCGGACGGCGTGTAGCGATCGACGAGCGGCGAGCCGGCGGACAACCGGAACTGCGTCGGATGCTGCGCGTCGAACTGCGGGTCGACCGAAAGGTTCCCGCTGCCGCCGACCGGCACCTCGACGTCCGAGTGCTCGACGTACCAGCTCGCGTCCGGGTCCAGCCCGCCGCCGGCGCCGCTGTTCCAGACGATCGCGCCGCTCAGCGCGATCGAGGCGAAGCCCTGCGTCGTCACGTCGACGAAGGTCGTGTTCGCGGTCGCCGTCGATCGCACCAGCGACAACGCGGCCTGCCCGGAGGCGCTGTTGCCGACGATCCGCCCGACCTGATCGAGTCCGGTGAGCAGCGAGTCATTGAAGCTCGCCGAGACCGCCAGGTTCGAGCCGTGCGACAGGTCGATGCCCAGCGCGCAGTCGCGCAGCACCGAGCGCGTGAACGTCAGCGAATGCCCGACGAGGCCCGAGCCGGTGCTGCCGGCGTCCATCTTCAGGCCAGTCCCGCAGGCTTCGATGCTGCTGTCGGTCACGGTCAGGCTGCCGATCAGGACTTGCTGCATCCGCGCGCCGATGCCGCAGTCGTGGATCCGCACGCGCGACAGGCTCAGCGTGTTGTAGGAGCCGTACGACAGCAGCACGCCGATGCCGAGGGCGTCGAACTCGACCGACACGATTCCCTGTGCATTGCTGATGCCGTGCGCTCGAACGCCGACCTCGGCGCCGCGCAGCGTCAGTCCTTCGAGGATCGGGTGCTCGGCCGGCGGCGAGAACTGCGCGCTCTGCGCTTCGACCAGCCAGTCCGGCGTCGGCGCGCTCAGCACCGTCTGCCCCTGCCCCGCGCCGCGCAGGCTGGTCCGCGCGGAAAGCGAGAGCGGAAACACCTCGCCGCTGGCGCTGGAGTAGGTCCCCGCGGCGAGGTGCAGCAGCCGCGGCTCGACCGTGCTGTTGAGCGCGAACTTGATGGTCTTCCACGGGGCCGACGCGCTGCCGTTGCCGCTCGTGTCGCTGCCGTTGACGACGTCGACGTAGAACTCCGGCGTCCCGGCTGGGCTGGCGGCGAGTCCGGAGGCGGACAGCGCGAGCGCCGCGCAGGCGGCGCTCAGCCGTTGCCAAGGAGCACGGATGCGGGTGGATCGAAGGCGCGCACGGCAGGCGAGGGGATTCATGTTGGCGTTGGGTGCAGTCCGACGGACGCGGGATCGCTCGCGGAAGTCCGCCGAGCTCGGCTGCGCCGCGGGCGCAGTCGGGCGGGCAAGCGGCGGACCTCCGGGATCGATACTAACCGCAGCGGGTCGTCCCAGCTCGGCTCAACGCAACGCGCCCGCCGCGCGCAGCGCTTCCTCGAGCTTCAGCGCCTCGACCTGCCGGCGCTCGACCGAGCCGTCCGGGTGGTAGGTCTTCGCGACGCGCGCGCGCGTCGCCAGCGCTTCCGCCGCCCGGTGGCGCGCCCACGCGGTCTGCTGCGAGACCTGGAAGTCGCGCGCGTCGGTCGCGCCGATCCACGTGTCGATCCGCAGCACGAGCAGCAGGAACGGGATCGGCTCGTCGCGTCCGTGCAGCACGCAGGCGCGCGCGCACTCGGTGCGCACCTCGAGATCGGGGTGCGCGAGCGGACCGACGGCGAGCGCGAGCAGCCGCTCGAGCAGCGCCGGGCGCTGCGCGAGGTCGAGGCGCGCGAGCGCCTGCGCGGCCGTGACGTCGGCGGCGTCGGAGCCGACGTCCGGACCGACGGCGCGCAGTTCGAGGCGCGCGATCAGCTGCTCGAGCGCGGCCGCGCTGCGACTGCGGCCGAGCAGCACGGCGGCGCGCATCGCGCGTGCGTCGAAGCCGTCGAGCGCGCTGGAGAGCTCGGCCAGCAGCGGCGCCTCGAGCTCGCGCGGCGCGCCGGCATCGGGGAAGGTCGCCAGCGCGAGCTCGGCGAACGCGCTCGGCTCGATGCGATCCCAGTGCGCGACAGCCTCCGCCGACACGGCGTCGCCCGGGCGGAATGCATGGCGCGTCGCCGGCGCCGTGCATCCGACCAGCAGCAGCAGGCATGCGAGACGGGCGCGCATCGCGGCATCGTGCGGTGCCGGCCGTTTTTTTTCCACTGCACCCGCCACCGCCGCGGCCGCGCTGCATCCAGGGGAGCGGAGGTATTCATGCATCAACTGTCACTGCATCGTTCACTCGGCCGTTCCCGTTCCAACCGTTCCGCCCTGGCCAGCCTGGCCGCCGGCGCGCTGCTCATGGCGCCGGCGCTCGCTCAGAACCCGTTCACCGGCGCGCTGTGGGTCTCGACCGACCTCGACCTGCCGCCGATCGGCGGCCTGGCGCTGCAGGACGACGCCAACGTGCTGCGCATCCAGGGCGGCGCGAGCCCGCGCACGATCGCCGGCCCCGGCCACTGGCAGGCCGCGCTCGGCGCCGTGCCGCAGGACATCGACGCGCTCGCGTTCCGCCCGGGCATCGCGGCGGATCGCTACGACGCGGCGGCGTTCTCGCTGACGATCGGCGAACTCGGCGTGCTCGACGGCGACGTCGTGGCGCTCGACGGCCACGGCAAGCTGCAGGTGCTCGTCGCCGAGAGCACGTTCGTGCTCGCGCTCGGCGCGCCGGGCGCCAACATCGACGTCGACGCGCTCGCGTATGACGACGCGGGCAACCTGTACTTCTCGCTCGAGGCCGACCTGACGTCGGCGGTGCTCGGCGCGGTGAAGGACGGCGACGTGCTGCGGATGGACGGCGCCGGCATCATCACGCTCCACAAGACCGAGGCGGACGTGCAGGCGGCCATGACGATCGCGACGGGCCTGACCACCGCGATCAGCGACGTGTCGTCGCTGGAGTGGGCGGCCGGTGAGCTGTGGGTCTCGACGATCGGACCGAGCTCGGTCGACGGCAGCGTGCTCGTGCTGGGCGCGGCGCCGCACCTGCTCGCGGCGGAGGCGGACTTCGGGATCGGCGGCGCGGAGATCGACGCGCTCGCGCTCGTGCCGGCGGCGGCGGAGAACGCGGTGTTGAACTTCGACTTCGCGTCCTCGGTTCCCGGCGGCACGATCCAGGGCCGCATCGAGGGCGGGGCGCCGCTCGCACCGGTGATGGTCGTGTGCGCGGGCAATGCCGGCGCGCTCGACCTCGGCGGGTTCGGCGGCTTCGGCGCGCTGCTGCTCGACCCGGCCGATCCGTGGCTCGTCGCGACGCTGAGCGGTTCGGGCCCGAGCATCGGCAAGCTCGACGCGCAGGGCGGGCTCAGCGTCGGGTTCTCGCTGCCGCCGGGTCTGACCGGTGGGATCGGGTTCGCCGGTGAGTCGGGCTGGAGCTTCCAGGCGATCGAGCTCGCGCCGGTGCGCGTCGGCGCGCCCGCGCGGATCAAGCTCTAGCGGGAGCGGGGACTCGGCGGCGCCTGCATCGGAACCGCGCGCGCCGTCGAGTCACCGATGCTGCGCAGTCACCTGATCGACCGAGTCACGCGCTGCGCCTCCGCTTCGAAACGCCAGCGCTCTGCCGCGAGCGCGCGCGAGTCGAGGCGGGGGCGCACTTCGCCTGGTGCGCGGTCGTGCGCTCGCTACGGCAGGAAGCTGCGCAGCCCGCGCTCGTCGGAAACCCACAGCCGACCCAGCGGGATCGTCGCGTTCGGCGCTTCCCACGCGGCGTAGTTCCACTGGCCCGCGCGCTCGGCGCTGCCATGGCGCGTCGAGCCATCCGGCCCGCGGAACTGGAAGCGATCGCCCTGCACCTCGACGCGCCACTTCGTCCACGGCGATTCGAGCTCGACCTCGGGCGTCGCGATGCGGCGCAGCACGGCGAACGAACCGGCGCTGCGCTCGAGGTCGGCCTGCGTCGGCGGCTCGAGGTACGGGCGGTCGACTGGGTGCAGCATCGGCTTGACGCTGTCCGTCCACTGCGCGAGGCGGCCGTCGACGAGCTTCGCGACGAGCGTCCCGCGCGTGGCGAGCGTGCCTTCCGCGGGCGGCGAGCCGAGCTCCTCCGGACCCTCCACCTGGCCGGTCGCGGCCTCGACGAGGAAGCAGCGACCGTCCTCGCACAGCACGAGCAGCCAGCCCGGCCGCTGCGGCAGGAACATCGGCGTGCGCGCGACGCCGCCGAGCGTCTGCAGCTTCTGCTCCCAGCGCAGGCCGGCCTTGCCGCGCTTCTCGAGCTCGCCGAAGCGATTGGCGAGCACGTGGTCCTCGCCGACCGAAACCGGCAGCGCCTCGACGGCGCCGTGCGTGTCCCACGCGCGCTCCGGCGCGCGGAACAGCACGAGCGAGACGTCGGCGGGGTCGCGGAACTCGCAGTGGCGCGACGCGCAGCCGCTCGCTTCGAGGTCGAACACGACGCGCTCGCCGTAGGCCGAGTGCAGCACGAACGGCGTCACGCGCGACGAGCCGTCGGAGAGGTGCGCGCGCGCACCCGGCGGATCGGTGACGACGCGCCACGGCAGCGCGTGCTCGCGCGTGTCGGGGCAGCCCTTCTCGAGCGCGGTGCGCGCCTCGGCGTGGCGGCCGGCCTTCGCCAGCGCCTGCGCCTGCAACACCGCTTCGTGGTGCAGCTTGACCTTGTCGCGCTCCGCTTCGAGCGTCGGCAGGCTCGACGGGGCGACCGCCGTGATCAGCTTCGCGTAGGTCGCGAGCGCTTCCTCGAGGTCGAGCGCGCGCGCCTGCGAGCGCGCGGTCTCGAGCATCGAATCCTGCTCGCGCAGCGTCTCCTTGTCCGCGGCGATGCGCTGCGCGTCGGCGCGCTTGGCGCGCGCGGCGTAGGCGCTGGCGCGCACGCGCTCGAGGTGCGCGCGGAAATCGGCGAGGTCGGTCGACTCCGCCTCGCGGTCGCAGCGCGCGAGCAGCGCGCGCAGCAGCACGAGCTCGCGCTCCTCGGCCAGGATCGTGATCTCGCTCGCGCCGATGTTGCGGCGCGCCGACTCGGTGCGCTCCTCGACGCGCCGCGCGAGCACGGACAGCAGTCCGGCGCGCGTCGGCCACTCCGGCACCTCGACTTCGAGCTGCGGAGGCGCGGGCAGCGCGATCGCGCGATCGAGCCCGACCTCGGGGTCGCCGTTCTGGCACTCGGCGCGCACCGCCTCGTACACGCCGAGCCACTCGGTCCGGCGCGCCTTCTCGCTCTCGACGAAGCGCCGCTGCAGCGCCGCGCGCACCGCGCTGACCTCGCCGCGCGTGTCGCCCGGGAAGCAGCGATCGAGCTCGGCCATGCTGGCCTTCGGATCGCCGCTGAGCGCGCTGATCCGCGCGAGCTCCTGCTCGAGATTGCTGCGCCGGCGGATGTCGACCACCGCGACCGTGGCGGCGAGCAGGAACACCGCGAGCGCGACCGTGCCCTGCATGCGGCGGCGCTTGCGCCGGCGCTCGAGCGACGAGGTCTGGAACAGCAGGCTCTGCGCGTCCTTGTTCTCCGGATCGGTGCGCAGCAGCGCGCGCAGCGCCGAGAGCGCGCGCTCGTACTCGCCGCCGTCGATCAGCTCCTGCGCGGCGCTGATGACCCACGCGCCGCCTTCCTCGGACAGCCCGGCGTCGCACAGCAACAAGCCGAGCTCGAGGCGCGCCGACATCTGGCTCGGCTGCTGCGTCGCCGCCAGGCGCAGCGCGATGCGCGCGCGCGCGCGCTGGCCGCGGTCGCGGAAGAACGCCGCGATGCGCAAGAGCTCGCCGATCGCGCCGTCGCCGAGCGCGCCGCCGTGGCTGCAGCGCCACGCCATGCAGCGCAGCGCGCAGGCCGGATCGGTGCGGAACTGCTCGCGGATCGACTCCCAGCGCTCCAGCGCGCCGCGCGGATCCGAGATCGAGCGATCCAGCGCGCGCAGCAGCGCGCGCGCGCTCTGCGCGGGCATCGCGCGCAGCGCGCCGGCGAAGCGACCGGCCTGCCACTCCTGCAACAGCGCCGAGGTCGTGCCCGGATCGAGCGGACCGCCCGAGCGCGAGCGCGTCCAGCCGGTCAGGCGCGCCGCCGCGCGGTGCGTGCGGTAGTTGCGCAGCTCCGCGATCGCGCATTCGAACTGCGCGTCGGCGCCGGGCAGCGCGAGCTCGCCGCGCGTCAGCGCTTCGCGCACCGCGGCGCGCGTCTGGCGCAGCGTCCAGCCCATGCGGTCGGCGAGCTCGGCCAGCGTCACGCTGCCGTTGCAGTGCGCGAGCCAATTGCGCCGCGATTCCTCGCTGATGTCGACCTGCAGCAGCGGGATCGCCCACGGGTCGAGCACCTGCTTGCCCTGGCTCTCGTCGAACAGGCGCGCGTGCTCGAGCAGCACGAACTCCGCCGTGTAGCCGGGCCCGAACAGCGAGTTGACGTCCGGCGGCGCGCCGTTCGCGCCCGTCGCGATCCCGAGCAGGCCGACGATCGGCCCCGGGCTGAAGCGGAAGTGCATCTGCGGCGCATCGAGCATCGCGTACAGCGATTCCATGCGCTGCGCGCGCGCCACTTCCTGGATGCGGCGCTCGCGAACGGCGAGCGGCAGGTCTTCGATCCACGCGCACTGGACGCGACGCGCGAGCTCGTCCAGGTCCTCCGCGGGAGCGGGGAGCAGGAAGATCTGGCTGTCGCGCATGCCGAGGCGCACCGCGAGGCCGGGTGCCTCGAGGAGCAGCACGCCCTCGCGCTCGCTGCGCGAAAGACTCTGCAGGACTTCGGACAGCCCGATGCCTGCGACGTCGCCTTGGAAACTCATGCGCTTCTTGCCGTCTGCGACCGAGCGATCGCGGTACGCGCCCAGGACCCGCGCTGCCGCGCGGGCATGGGGACGCGACCGGGCCCGATGCAGCGGGGCTATCGGCTCGACACACCGCGCGCCCTTGAGGCGAGACCGGATTCCGCGCGCGGCTTCCGCGCCTCAGCGCGCGCCGGGGGACGGAAGATCCGCGGGGGAGTCGAAATCCTCGAGCACCCGCGCGTCCGCGGTTTCCAGCGCGGCCAGCGGGAAAGCGCGCGCGCGCAGCGCAGACAGCGGGGTGTCCGGGCCGAGCGCGCCGAGCTCGGAAAGAAGTTCGCGGCCGACCCAGATCGGATGTCCGTAGCGCGCGGGCACGGCGCCGCGCAGCGTCGGCGCGAGCCAGCCGCGCGCGGGCTCCCCGAGCTCTGCCCAGCGCTCACCGAGCGCGCGGATCGTCGCTGCGCCGACGCGCGGGCAGTCGACCGGCCAGACCAGCGCGTCCGTGCGCGGGAAGCGCCGCGCGGCGAGCGCGAGCCCGCCGGCGCGACCGCGCTCCCAGTCCGGATTGTGCAGGCACTCGACGCGCTCGCTCGAACGCGCCGCGCGCGCGCGGATCGCCGCGTCGTCGGCGCCGGTGACGAGCACGACGCGCGCGCTCGGATCGGCCGCGTGCGCGGCGCGCGCGATCCACTCGAACGCGCACGCGCCGTCGAGCTCGAGCAGCGCCTTGCACGTCCCCATGCGCCGGCTCGCGCCGGCGGCGGTCACGAGGACGAGCGGGCTCGCGCTCGCGCTGCCGGTTTCGCTCATCGACCGATCCAGCGGTCGTACAACGCGCGCGCACGGTCCAGGTCGGCGATGCCCTCGAGCAGCGCGCGGCCGTCGGGGAACAGCGTGAAGCGCACGGCCTCGGCCTCGAAGCGCAGCAGGCTGCCCGCGCGCTCGACGCGCACGCCCGCCGCGCCGAGGCGCGCGGCGAGCGCGGCCGTGTCGAGGCGCTGCGCACCGCTCGCCGCGCGCGCCTGGATCTGCACCGTGTTGCGGCCGCACAGCGCGACCGGCGCGCGCTCCGGCGCCGCGTCGAGGAACTCGTAGCGCCCGGCGCCGCAGCACGGGCACTGTGGATCGCGCTCGAGCGCGAGGCTCGCGCACTCGCCGCGCCAAACATCGACGCGCTGCAGCGCTTCGCTGGTCTCGGCGGGCAACTGCTCGGCCGCGAGCCAGCGCAGTGCGAGCGCGATCTGCAGCGCCGACACGAGCTCGACCGCCGGCAGGATCACGCCCGCGCTCTCGCAGGTCTCGAGGCTGCCGGCCGGCGCTGGCGTCGGGAACAGGCAGCGCAGGCAGGGGCCGCGCCCCGGCCGCACGCCGAGCACGAGCCCGCTCGCGCCGACGACGCCTGCATAGATCCACGGGATCCGCCGCGCGACCGCCCAGTCGTTGAGCAGGTAGCGCGTGGCGAGGTTGTCGGTGCCGTCGACGACGAGGTCGACGCCCGCGCCGAGCGACTCGAGCGCGCGCGCGTCGACGTGCAGCGCATTCGGCTCGACGCGCGTCGGGCCGCCGATCGCCGCCAGCGTCGCGGCGGCGGCCTCGACCTTCGGCAGGCCGAGCTGCGCGTTCGTGAACAGCACCTGCCGCGGCAGGTTCGACTCCTCGACGACGTCGCGGTCGGCGATCACAAGGCGGCCGATGCCGCAGCGCGCGAGCGCGTGCGCCGCCGCGCCGCCGAGCGCACCGCAGCCGACGACGAGCACGCTCGCGCGCTGCAGCCGCGCCTGTCCGGCCGCGCCGAGCGGCGCGAAGCGCGCCTGGCGATCGAAGCGCTTCGCCCAGGCGTCGGGCGCGCGCGCGTCCGAGCTGGGCGCCGCGCCTTCCGCGGGCCGGCTCATCGCCACACCAGCCACAGCACGAGCCCGATCACGCCGAGCACGAGCAGCCCCGCGACCGCGACGCCGATCAGGAACCGCCGGTCCGACGGAGCGGGCATCTCCATCTCGACCCAGTTGAAGTAGCGCCGCACACCGGGTTCGACGCGCGCGCCGCAGTGCGGGCAGTCGACCGCGCCGCTCTGGTACGGGATCACGCCGTCGCACTCCATGCAGTAGAAGTTGCGCACGTCGCCGCCTTCGGCCACGCCGGGCGCCTTCGAGCGCTCGCGGTAGTACTCGAGCGCCTCCTCGTTCTGCCCGGCGCGCGCGCGCGTCCAGTGGCGGTCGCTGATCGGGCCCCAGCTGCCCTGCTGCGTGTAGCCCGCCTTGCGCGGCGCGTCGCGCCGCTGCGGTCCGCTCGCTGCGTCATCGGCCGGTGGCGGCTGCGGGTCGCTCATGTTCGCGCGCTCCGCCGCGCACGCGGGCTTGACAGTCGCGCTGCGCGCGCCGATGCTTTTCGCCCCCACGTGCGAGTGGCCACACGCTCGGATGTCATTGCCACGTCGGGATCGGTTCCTTGAACGGTGAGTGTAGCTCAGTCGGTTAGAGCACCAGATTGTGGTTCTGGGGGTCGCGGGTTCGAGTCCCGTCACTCACCCCACCGTTCGCGCGCGAGCAGATCGGAAGAGC
>SCVU01000376.1 GCA_004296785.1 Planctomycetota bacterium | reverse complement strand
CGAGGCACACGAGCGCTTCGAAGCGCAGCTTGTCGTCGCCGGACTCGACCGCGGGCTCGAGCGCCTTGCGCAGATCGGCGTCCCACGGCGGATGGAAGCTCGGCGTCGCGTCGAGGATCGCGAGTCGCGCGTCGAGCGCGACGTCGGTGTGCGCGGCGAGCGCGAGCAGCCGCTGGCACACGAGCGGGCTGGCGAGCTCGCGGTGCGCGCGGTAGTACGCGAGCGCCTCGCGCGCCGCGCCGCGCGCGCGCGGCTCGGCGAGCAGCGCGGCGATCGCCGGCGCCGTGCCCGTGTCGGGCAGCTCGGCGAGCGCGCCGAGCACGGCGCGCAGCACCTCGGGATCGGGATCGGCGAGGCCGTTGCGCACGAGCTCCTGCGCGACCGGGCCGCCGAGCTCCGCGAGCGCGCCGAGCGCGGCCGCGCGGATCGTCGGCAGCGCGTCGCGTGCCGCGCGCGCGAGCGCATCCAGCGCGAGCGCGCGATCGCTGCTGCCGCCGAGCACGTACAGCGCGTTGCGGCGCGCGGTCAGCGGCCCCTGCTCGGCGAGCGCGACGAGCGCCGGCAGCGCGGCGCTCGAGCGCAGTTCGTGCAGCACGTCGCGCACGAGCGCCGCGCGCCGGCGCGTGCCGTCGTCGTCGCGCGCGCCCGGATCGAGGTACGGCACGAGGCGCGTCGCGATCTCGCGGCCGAGGCGCGCGAGGTCGGCGCGCGCGACCGCGAGCTCCTTCACCTGGTTCGCCTTCTGCTTCTCGATGCGCTCGACGACCTCGAGCAGCGACGGCTCGAGCACCTTCGCGCGCTCTTCCGCGCTGGTGCGCGCCTGGCGCAGCAGATCCTCGAGCGCGATGTCGCCGCCGCCTTCCTGGGCCGCGAGCAGCGCGAAGGCGGCCAAATAGAGCGCGGGCATGCTGGACAGATTCTGGCCGCGCGCCGCGCCGGCAGGCAAGCGCGCGCGTTCAGCCGGCGCGGCGGCGTGGGCGGGCGGCCGCGCTCGGCGAGCTCACCCGGCGCAGCGCGGGCACGATCGTCACGACGCCCTTGCGCGGTCGATCGATGCGCGCGCAGGCCGCCGCCGACGGCGCGGCCGCGGTCGAGCGGCCGTAGAGCGCGGCGAGGCGCAAGCGGTGGCGGCAGAGCCAGGAGTGCACGCATCCCTGATCGGCCGCGCGCGCGGCCGGAACTTGAATCGGAGTTGGTACAGTCGCGCGTTGCGCTCACACGCGCGCCGTCCGATGGCGACCCACCCGCATCCGTTCCGCTCTCGCGCGCCGCACGTCGCGCACGACGTGCTCGTGATCGGCGGCGGGCACGCGGGCATCGAGGCCGCGGCCGCGGCGGCGCGACTCGGGGCGCGCGTGGCACTCGCGACGTTCCGCGCCGACCGCATCGGCGAGATGAGCTGCAACCCGGCGATCGGCGGGCAGGGCAAGGGCCAGCTCGTGCGCGAGATCGACGCGCTCGGCGGCCTGATGGGCGCCTCGGCGGATGCGACCGGCATCCAGTTCCGCGTGCTCAACACCGCGAAGGGACTCGCGGTGCGCGGCCCGCGCTGTCAGTCCGATCGGCATCGCTACCGCGAGCACGTGACGGCGGCGCTGCGCGCGCTCGGCGTCGAGATCGTCGAAGGCGCGGTCGCGGGTCTGCTCGTCGAGACGAGCGGAAGCCGCGCGCGCGTGCTCGGCGCGCGCCTCGAATCGACGCACGGAGGCGAGCGCGAGCTCGCCGCGCACGCGACGGTGATCACGACGGGCACGTTCCTCGCCGCCGTCATGCACACCGGCGAGGACCAGACCGCGGGCGGCCGCGTCGGCGAACACACGAGCGGCGGGATCTCCGCCGACCTGCGCCGCCTCGGCGTCGAGCTCGCGCGCCTGAAGACCGGCACGCCGCCGCGCCTCGCGCGCGACTCGATCGACTGGGCGCGCCTGGAGCCGCAACCGGGCGACCTGCGGCCCGAGCCGTTCTCGTTCCGCACCGACCGCGCGCGCTTCCCAGAGCTCGCGCAGGTCGACTGCCACATCACGTACACGAACGCGCGCACGCACGACTTGATTCGGGCGAACATCCACCGCGCGCCGATGTACGCGGGCCGCATCCACGGCGTCGGGCCGCGCTACTGCCCGTCGGTCGAGGACAAGGTGATGCGCTTCGCCGACAAGGAGCGCCACCAGATCTTCCTCGAGCCCGAGAGCCTCTCGACCGACGTGATCTACGTGAACGGCGTGTCGACCTCGCTGCCGGCCGACGTGCAGGAGGCGTTCGTGCGCACGGTCGACGGGCTCGAGCGCGCACAGTTCCTGCGCCACGGCTACGCGGTCGAGTACGACTTCAGCCTGCCGGCTCAGCTCGATCGGACCTTCGCGCTGCGCGCGGTCGAGGGGCTGTACCTCGCCGGGCAGATCAACGGCACCTCGGGCTACGAGGAAGCCGCCGCACAGGGGCTCGTCGCCGGCGCGAACGCCGCGCTGTGGACCCAGGCGCGCGACGCGTTCGCGCTCGGGCGCGACGAGGCCTACGTCGGCGTGCTGGCCGACGATCTCGTCGTGTCGGCGCCGACCGAGCCGTACCGGATGTTCTCGTCGCGCGCCGAGCACCGCTTGATCCTGCGCGCCGACGACGCGGATCGGCGCCTGGCGCCGCGCGGCCACGCGCTCGGGCTCGTCGATGACGCCGACCGCGCGCGGCTCGACGCGCGCCTGGCGCGGATCGCGAGCGCGCGGCGCGTGCTCGCGGCGCTGCGCAACTCGGACGGTCGCACGCTCGAGGAGGAGCTGCGCCGGCCGGAGGTCGGCTACGCGGCGCTCGCCGCGCGGCACGCGGAGCTCGCCGCGTGTGCGCTCGATGCCGCCGACGCGGCGACGCTCGAGGGCGACGTCAAGTACGCGGGCTACGCACAGCGCGCGCGGCGCGACGTCGAGCGGCTCGCGCGCGACGAGCACATGGAGATCCCGCTCGAGCTCGACATCGGCGCGCTCACCGGCTTGCGCCGCGAGGCGCGCGAGAAGCTCGTCGCGCTGCGGCCGCGCACGCTCGGGCAGGCAGCGCGGATCGCCGGCGTGAATCCGCCGGACGTCGCGCTGCTCTCGATCCACGTCGAGCGTTTCAAGCGCGCGCGCGCGCAGGCGTAGGCAAGAGCGCGGCGCCTAGCGCCTGTTCGCGGCCGGCTTCGCAGCGCGCGGCTGCTCGTCGTTCGCGGTCAAGACTTCTCTCAGGGCTGCGCCGGTGCTGCGGCCACAGGCGCGCTGAGCTTCATCAGCTCGATCACCAATTCGTCGTCGTGCGTCAGCCAGTTGTCGAAGCCGAGGTCGATCACGACCCCGCCGAGGCCGACGAACGGGTTGATGCCGGCGAGCAGAACGTTGCCCAGGAACCAGAGGCTCATCTCGGGTTCGAGAGTCGCGCTCGCGTCCTGGTAGCCGGCCATCGAGCAACGGACTTGCAGCGTCGTTTCGTCGGCGACGACGATCTCCGCGGGCGTCGTGCCCTTCAGGCCGGTGTTCGTCTCGTACCTCGCACCCGGCGGCAGCGAGGAGATCTTCACTCGGTCCTCCGACCCGGTCACGATCGACGCGCACGAAGCGGTGAAGCAGATCGAGCCGACCGACAGAACCGTTCCGAGCCTTGTTGGCATCGCAACTCGCCTCCGCTGAGGATTCGTCTTCTGTGTCCGCCGTGGCCGCGCGGGCTGGATCCGAGTGAACCGCACTCGCTCGACGGCTGGAGACTAAGTCAGGGTGCGAATTCGGTCAATCGAACGCGTGAGCGCGCCAGTGCGTCGAGCGCGTCCAAGGAGTAGCGCTGGCGATTGCCGCGGATCCCGAGCGTCAGCCACTGCTGCCAGCGCGGGAACGACTCGAAGAGGAACGCCGGCCTTCCCGTGAGATCGGGCGGCCACAGGATGTTGCTCGCGAAGGACGTCGAGCCCGCGAGGCTCGTCTCGAGCGATGGGGCGCCGAGGATCCGCGCGACCTCTGCGAAGAACTCGTGGATCCCCGCGGTGTACATCGAGATCTCGGTCCAGTGCTCGCTCGAGGTCGCGAGGATCAGGAACCAGTCGTCGCTCGCGGGTCCGCTCTCGTTCGTCGATTCCGCGATCAGGCGCAGTTCGGCGATCGGGATCCGAACGACCACGCGCTCCGGCGCGCCGAAGCAGATCGTGCTCTGCTCGATCCAGAGTCGGTGGACTCGCGGCTCGCCCTCGCGCACGCTTCGCGTCGCTCTACTCCTCGAGCAAGCTGCGCAGCATCCACGCCGTCTTCTCGTGCACGTCGAGCCGCTGCGTCAACAGATCCATCGTCGGCTGATCGTTCCCGTCGTCCGCCACCGGCAACACTGCGCGCGCCGTCCGCGCGACCGCTTCGTTGCCCTCGACCAGCAGCCGCACCATCTCCAGCGCCTTCGGCGGCGTGCTCGGCGCGTCGGGGATCGACGAGAGCTTCCCGAACTGCGCGTACGACCCCGGCGCGACGTGCCCGAGCGACCGGATCCGCTCCGCGATCGGATCGACGGCGTTCCACAGTTCCGTGTACTGCGCCATGAACATCGCGTGCAGCGTGTTGAACATCGGCCCCGTCACGTTCCAGTGGAAGTTGTGCGTGGTCAGGTACAGCGTGTACGTGTCCGCGAGCAGCTTCGACAGCCCCTGCGCGATCAGCGCGCGGTCCTTGTCGCCGATGCCGATGTTGGGGGAGCTCGCGTTCGACTTCTTGCTCATGGGATTGCCTGGCACAGCGGGGTTGCGGGCTCGGATCGTACGCCAGATCCCAGGGGCTTCCAGTGGCGCCGTGAGTTCCGCCGCGGAAGCTCGACGACTTGCAGCGCCTCAGGTCCCGCGCCGCAGCACGACCGTCTTGATCGTGTTGAACAGGATCGACAGGTCGAACATCAGCGACTGGTTCTTGATGTAGAACAAGTCGTACTGGAGCTTCTGCCGCGCGTCCTCGACCGTGTTCCCGTACGGATAGTTGATCTGCGCCCAGCCGGTGAGCCCGGGCTTCACCATGTGGCGCTGCCCGAAATACGGGATCTGCTCGCACAGCTCGTCGACGAACTTCTGCCGCTCCGGCCGCGGCCCGACCAGCGACATCTCGCCGCTCAGCACGTTGAACAGCTGCGGCAACTCGTCCAGGCGCGTCTTGCGGATGAACTTGCCGACACGCGTGATCCGCGGATCGTCCGCGCGCGCCCACACCGGCCCCGAGGCCGCCTCGGCGTCCGCGCGCATCGAGCGGAACTTGCGCAGCGTGAACTCCTTGCCGTGGCGACCGACGCGCGGCTGCGCGTAGACCGCGCCGCCGGGCGAGTCGAGGCGCACGAGCAGCGCGGTGACGAGCATCGCCGGCCACAACAGCGCGAGCATGATCAGCGCGAGCAGCAGATCGAGCACGCGCTTGCCGATCTGCGACAGCGGATGCTGCTCGAAGCCCGAGTTGAACACGAGGTACGACGGCCGCATCGCCGAGACCGCGAGCTTGCCCGTCACGCGCTCGAACAACAGCTCGCCCTCGACGACGTGGATCCCCGCCATCCGGCAGCGCAACAGCTCGTGCATCGGGATCTGCGCGCGCCGATCGTCGAGCGCGACCGCGACCGTGTCGATGTTCAGCGCGGTCGCGCGCTCGAGCAGGTCCTGCCGCCCGGCGCCGAGCGGCTCGAGCACGGGCCCCGCGGCCGGCGCCAGTTCCGGCGCGGCCGGCTCGTCGTCCTCGGGCAGCAGCCCCGCGATCTGGATCCCCGCCGACGGCCGCGCGGCGATCTCGGCGGCGAGCTCGCGTGCCCAGCGGCCGGCGCCGACGACGAGCACGCGCTCGTGCAGCGCGAAGCGCCGCAGCGCGAAGTGGAAGAACGGCCGCCACACGTACAGCAGCGCGAAGCCCAGCGTCAGCCCGGCGGTCAGGCCGACGACTTGTTGGACGAACGGCAGGCCCGGGAAGCCGAGCACGCCCGACAAGTTCCACACGTACGCGGCGAGCAGCGCGAGCAGCGCGAGGAACAGCGTCGTTCCGGCCGAGCCGACGAAGCGCGACGCGCGCTCGTAGCGCGAGCCCGAGACGCGGAAGTCGTACAGCTCGTTGAACGCGATCGCGATCTGCGCGAGCAGCGCGAGCAGCGTCGCCGACGCGAGGCAGCGCGGCAGCGCGTCCTCGGGCGATAGCCCCTGCTGTGCGAGCAGCCGCCGCGTCGCCATGTCGGGCTGCAACAGGTGCGACGAGAGCACCGCCATCAGGCTGCCGACCAGCAGCAGCGTCTCGCTCGCGAAGAGCAGCGCCTGGCGCAGCGGCAGGTAGTGGCGGAGGACGGCGAACAAGGAGGGAGGCGTGGGGGGGGCGGGGGCGGCCTCGCGCCCTCATCGGCACCGCGCCTAGGGAATCAAAAACGAGCGCCGTGTGCCACGCTCGCGCCGCCGGGGCACGGCGGACGGCGCAGATCGCCGTGGTGGCGGAAGTGGACGCTGCCGTCCGGCGCGAGGGCCACCTCGACGAGCTCGATGCGGAAAGCCTTGCGCGCCGACCGGTCGCGCGGACACGCGAGGCGCGCCCAAGCGTCGCGCGCGCGCTCGAGCCGGCGCAGCCGGCGCCAATCGACGCGCAGGCCGGGTCGGAAGCGCGCGTCGAGACCGTCCGTCCCTTCGAGCCACGGCAGGCGCGCGGTCTTCACCTCGACGATCGAGTGGCGCGCTCCGCGCCGCGCGAGCACGTCGATCTCGACGCCGCCGACGCGCGCGCCGCGCGCGAGCACTTGCGCCCCGTCGCGCACGAGCCAGCGCGCCGCGAGCTCTTCCCCGAGCGCGCCGAGCTCGCGGTCGTCGCGCGGGCCGATCCGCGCGAGGAGTTGGGGCCAACCGCGCAGCAGCAGCCGGCGCCACCACGCGGGCGGCGCCGCGCGCGCTACTTCTTCTCGTCGCTCTTCGCTGCGACTTCCTCGGTCGCGTCGAGCACCTGCTGGATCGCCGCACGCGCGAACTTCAGCCGCACGCCCTCGTCGACCTGCAGTGTCACCGTGTCGTCCGACAGCGACGCGACCGTCCCGTGCAGCCCCGAGGTCAGCACGACGCGCTGGCCCTTCTGGACGTTGCGCAACAGCTGCTCGCGCTTCTGCCGCGCCTTCTTCTCCGGCCGCAGCATCATGAAGTAGAACAGCACGATCAGGATCACGAACGGCGCGAGGCTGACCCACATCGGCGTCGGCGCGGGCGCCTGCCCGACCGCACCGGTCGGGCCGGTCGCGCCCGTGGTCGGCGCGGCGGCCGGGTTCGCGGTTTCCTGGATCAACAGCAGCCAAGTCGGCATCGGAGTCGTTCTCGGGCGGGGGATGGCGGGCGCGTCTGCCCGCGGAAAGGGGCGGAGAGGCTAGCGCAGGCGGGCGGCAGGTGGAAGCGCCGCCGGGCGCGGCTCGCTCGCGGGCCTCGTCGGCCCTAGATTCAGCGCCAGTTTTCGAGCCTTCGCCCGTGTCCACCGACTCGTCCTTCCCCGCACACGCCCCCGGCGCGCGCCTCGTCGTCGCGATGAGCGGCGGCGTCGATTCGTCCGTCACCGCGTGGCTGCTCGCGCGGGAAGGACACGAACTGGTCGGCTTGTTCATGCGCAACGGCGTGCACGTCGACGCGGCGGATGCCGGCAAGAAGTCGTGCTGCTCGGTCAACGATGCGCGCGACGCGCGGATGGTGGCGGCCCAGCTCGGGATTCCGTTCCAGGCCGTCGATCTCAAGGCGGAGTTCCGCGACGTGATCCGGCACTTCCTGTCCGAGTACGCGGCGGGTCGCACGCCCAATCCGTGCGCGGTGTGCAACCGCGATCTCAAGTTCGGCCGGCTGATCGACTTCGCCGACGAGCTCGGCGCGGCCGGCGTCGCGACCGGCCACTACGCGCGGATCGCGATCGAGGACGGCCGCGTCGCCGTGCGGCGCGGCGTCGATCGCAAGAAGGACCAGAGCTACCAGCTCTTCGCCGTCAGCGAAGCGCACCTCGGTCGCGCGCGGCTGCCGCTCGGCGGCTACGAGAAGCCCGCGGTGCGCGAGCTCGCCGCGCAGGCGAACCTGCGCACGGCCGCCAAGCAGGACAGCCAGGAGATCTGCTTCGTGCCGGGCAACGACTACCGCAAGTTGCTCGAGCAGGAGGGCGTCGAGCTGCACCCCGGGCAGCTGCGCGACAGCGCGGGCCGCGAGCTCGGCGCGCACGCGGGCACCGAGCTGTTCACCGTCGGCCAGCGCAAGGGCCACGGCATCGGCGGGCGCGAGCCGCTGTACGTGCTGTCGACCGAGCCGTCGACCGGCACCGTCGTGCTCGGCTCGCGCGACGAGTGCGGGACGACGAGCTGCGCGGTCGACGATCTCAACTGGATCGGCATCGACGCGCCGTCCGGCGAGCTCCGCGCCTGCGTGCAGGTCCGCTACCACCACGACGCCGCGCCCGCGACGATCCACCGCGACGGCGCGCGCGCGCGCATCGAGTTCGATGAACCGGTGCTCGCGGTCGCGCCGGGCCAGGGCGCGGCGTTCTACGCGCCCGATCCCGCGCGCGGCGATCGGCTGATCGGGGGCGGGTGGATCGGGCGCGACTGACGCGCGTCGCGCTGGCGGCCGCGGCGCTGTGCCTCGGCACGGCCGCGGTCGCGGGCTGGCGCGGCGCGGCGCCGCGCGCGCCGCGCTGGCTGGCGCTGGTCGACACCTCGAGCTCGGTCGAGGCGCGTTTTCCCGATGCGCCGCTGCGCCGGCGCGTCGAACTCGCGCGCTGGCTCGAGGAGGCGCGCGCCGCGCACGCCGAGGTCGAGCTGTGGGCGGTCGGCCCGGGCATCGAGCGCCGCGCCGGGCCGCTGGCTGCGCGCGCGCTCGCCGCACAGGTCGACCGACCCGCGCTGTACGCGCCGGCGCCGTCGGCCGCGGACGCGACGCCGGTCGCGAGCGCGCTCGCGCGCGTCGAGAGCTCCGGCGAGATCCCGTCGCGCGTGCACTGGATCGGCGACGCGACCGCGACCGGGCCCGACCCGAGCGCGGCGTGGGCGCGCCTCGCGGCCGCCGGCTGCGAGGTCACGCACTTCGACTACGGCGCGCCGCTGGTCGCCGACGCCGGCGTCGCGTCGTTCGAGCTCGTCGAGCCGTGGGACGGCCGCGCGCCGCTCGTCGCGACGCTCGCCGTTGCGGCGCACGGCGCTGCAAACGGCGCTGCGAACGGCGCTGCGAGCGGCGGGGGCGCGAACGGTGCGCCGCTGCGCGTGCGCGCGACGGTGCGCACGAGCGCCGGCGGCGTGTGGGAGCGCGAGCTCGAGCTCGCCGACGGCGAAGTCCGCGCGCTGCGCGTCGAGCTCGTGCACGCGGCCGCGCTCGACGCTCCGCTGCGCGTCGACGCGCGCGTCGAGCGCCTCGACGGAGCCTCCGATGCTTTCGCCGCGAACGATCGCGCCGCGCGGATCGCGCGCGCAGGCGCCGGACCGAGCCTCGCGGC
>SCVU01000375.1 GCA_004296785.1 Planctomycetota bacterium | reverse complement strand
TGCGCACCTTGAAGTCCGTCGCCGTCACGTCGAGCCAGTCGGGGATCGTCTGCGACTTGTTGACCTCGACGGCCAGGCTGACCGCCTTGCGGCTCTTCTCGCGGCCGCGCACCGAGACGACGTCGCCGGGCTTCACCTGCACCGACGCGATGTCGCACTTGCGCTCGTTCACCGCGAAGTGGCCGTGGTTGATCATCTGCCGCGCGTGGTTGCGCGAGAGCGCGAAGCCGCTGGCGAGCACGACGTTGTCGAGGCGCCGCTCGAGGAGCGACAGCATCGTCTCGCCGGTGTTGCCCTTGCTGCGCGAGGCCTCCTGGAAGACCTGGCGGAACTGGCGCTCGAACAGCCCGTAGATGCGCTTGAGCTTCTGCTTCTCGCGCAGGTGCAGGCCGTAGTCGGTGACCTTGCTGCGGCGCTGAGCGTGCATGCCGGGCGGGTAATCGCGCCGCGACAGCGCGCACTTGTCGGTGAAGCAGCGCTGCCCCTTGAGGAAGAGCTTCATGCCCTCCCGGCGGCAAAGCTTGCACTTGTTTCCGATGTAACGTGCCATGAGCTTCTAGTCCTGGTCTCTCGAGTGTGCTGGTGTTGGGCTGCGGTGACTGCTCGTGCTGGGTAGAGCGCGTGCGGCGTGGAGCGCGCGCTAGACGCGGCGCTTCTTGCGCGCGCGGCAGCCGTTGTGCGGCAGCGGCGTGACGTCCTGGATGCACAGCACGCGCAGGCCCGACGAGGCGAGCGCGCGGATCGCGGACTCGCGGCCGGAGCCGACGCCGCGCACCATCACGTCGACTTCCTTGACGCCCTGGCGGATCGCCGACTGCGCGGCGGTCTCGGCGGCGCGCTGCGCGGCGAACGGCGTGCTCTTGCGCGTGCCCTTGAAGCCGACCATGCCGGCGGAGCCGCGCGAGATCGTCTCGCCGCTGCCGACCGTGATCGTCACGTGCGTGTTGTTGAAGGTCGCCTTCACGTGCGCGATCGCGCGAGCGATGTTGCGGCGGATCTTCTTCTTGGCCGCGGGCGCGGCCGGCTTGGGAGTGGTCGACATGGCTTACTTCAAACCCTTCACGGCCTTCTTGCCGGCAACCGTCTTGCGCGGACCCTTGCGCGTACGCGAGTTCGTGCGCGTGCGCTGGCCGCGCACCGGCAGGCTGCGGCGGTGGCGGATGCCGCGGTAGCAACCGATGTCGCGCAGGCGGCCGATGTTGGCCGCGATCTGGCGGCGCAGCTGCCCCTCGACCGAGTAGTTCTTCTGGATGTGGTTGGCGAGCATCGCGACCTGCTCTTCCGTCAGGTCGCGCGCGCGGATGCCGCCGTCGATCCCGACCTCCTTGCAGATCTTGGTGCCGAGCGGACGGCCGACGCCGTAGAGATAAGCGAGCGAGATCTCCAGGCGCTTGTTCGCCGGGATGTCGACACCGAGGAGACGGGGCATGAGTTGGCTTCCTTCGAAGGGTTGTGCGGTTGAGGCGGGCGAGCCGAGCGGGCTCAGCCCTGGCGCTGCTTGTGGTTCGGGTCGGCCTTGCAGATGACGCGGACGACGCCGCGCCGCTTGACGATCTTGCAGTGCATGCAGATGCGACGGACGCTGCTGCGGACTTTCATGGGAGTTTCCTGGAGGCTCGTGCTGTGGTGTGCGTGGGGCGGGGCGCGCGCTCAGTCGCGGTTGCGCGGCTTGCGATCGCCGCGATAGATGATGCGACCCTTGGTCAGGTCGTAAGGCGACATCTCCACCGTGATCTTGTCGCCCGGCAGGATCTTGATGTAGTGCATCCGCATCTTGCCGCTGACGTGCGCGAGGATCTCGTGACCCGAGTCGAGCTTCGCGCGGAAGCGCGCGTTCGGCAGCGACTCGGTGACGATCGCTTCGACCGTGATCGGTTCTTCCTTCGCCATGATCAGAGTCGCGGCGTGATGCCGGCCTCCTGCGGGGGAAGCACGCTCGTGAGCGCGTGGAACACCGCGTCGGGCGATTGCTCGCCGTCGAGCTCGCGCAGCGCCCCGGCGCGCGCGTAGTAGCCGACCAGCGGCGCAGTCTGCTCGTGGTACACGCGCAGGCGTTCGGTGACGACGTGCGGCGCGTCGTCGGCGCGCTGCACGAGCTCGCCCGCGCAGCGATCGCACTTGCCGGCGACGCGCGGCGGCGCGTGGCGCAGGTGCTGCACGTTGCCGCAGGCCTTGCACGTCAGCCGGCCGGCCGCGCGCTCGACGATCGTCGCGTCGCGCACGACGATGTTGACCGCGACCGGCGCGATCCGGCCGAGCCGGCGCGCGAATGCCTCGGCCTGCGGCAGCGTGCGCGGGAAGCCGTCGAGCACGTAGCCGTGCGCGCAGTCCGGGCGCGCGACGCGCGCGAAGAGCATGTCGAGCACGAGCTCGTCGGGAACGAGCTTGCCCGAGTCCATGTAGCCCTTGGCCTGCTTGCCGAGCGCGGTCTCCTGCTTCAGGTTCTCGCGGAACAGGTCGCCGGTGGAGACGTGCGGGAGCCCGCGGGCCGCCGCCAGGCGCACCGCCTGCGTCCCCTTACCAGCGCCCGGTGCCCCGAGCAGGATGATCACGGAAGGCTGCATCGAATGCCGGCGCGGAGCGCTAGGTGCGACGAGTCCAACCCGGACCCGTCCCCCCCTTCATGAAGCCTTCGTAGTTGCGCATCACGAGCTGCGCATTGAGCTTGTCGACGACGTCCATCGCGACGCCGACCACGATCAGCACCGAGGTGCCGCCGAGGAAGTACGCCATGCGCTGCGTGATGTCGTGGTTGCCGAGCGTGATGAAGTTCGGCAGCACCGACAGGATCGCGAGGAACACGGCGCCGGCGAGCGTGATGCGCACGAGCGTGTGCTTGAGGAACTCGGCCGTCTTCGCGCCCGGGCGGATGCCGGGGATGAACGAGCCGTGCTCGCGCAGGTTGTCCGCGATCTCCTCGGGCCGGAACATCAGGTTGTTCCAGAAGAACGAGAAGAACACGACGAGCACCATCTGCAGCGTCACGTGCGTGAAGCCCGAGATGTCGCCGAACACCTGCGTCCAGTAGGTCGAGTCGAGCGCCTCGAAGAGCAGCGACGGCACGATGAAGATCGTGGACGCGAAGATGATCGGCATGACGCCGGCCATGTTGATCTTGAGCGGCAGGAAGTGGCGCTGACCGCCGTACACGCGGCGACCGCGCTGCAGGCGCGCGTACTGGATCGGAATGCGCCGCTCGCCCTTCTGGATGAAGACGACGACGAGCACCATGACGACCCAGATCAGGCCGAGCATCACGATCGTGCTCCACGCGCTCGAGGCGTCGTTGACCCACAGCTGCCGCAGCGCGGCCGGCATGTTCGCGATGATGCCGGCCATGATGATCAGCGAGGAGCCGTTGCCGACGCCGTACTCGGAGATCAGCTCGCCGAACCACATGCACAGCAGCGCGCCGGCCGTCAGCGCGACGATCACGACGAGCATCAGTCCGACGCCGGCCTCGTGACCGGGCGCGACGAAGTTCGGCTGCGAGCGGAACACCGCGAACCAGATCACGACCGCCTGCACGATGCTGATCGGCACGACCGACAGGCGCGTCCACTGGTTGATGCGCTTGACCCCGGCCTGCCCTTCCTTCTGCAGCGCCTCGATCGCCGGCACGACCTTGCCGAGCACCGAGAAGATGATCGACGCCGAGATGTACGGCATGATGCCGAGCGCGAAGAGCACCGCGTCGCCCATCTGGCCGCCGCTGAACGCGCTCAGGATCCCGAGCACCGAGCCGCCCTGCTTCTGCGCCTGCTCGGCGATGATCTGCGGGTTGACGCCCGGGATCGGGATCTGGAACCCGAGTCGATACGCCGCCAGCAGCCCCAGGGTGATGAGGATGCGCTGACGCGTTTCCGGGATGCGGAAGAGCTTGAGTGCCGGGTGATCCACGTGCGGGCTTGGTCTCCGTTGAGCGAGCGGGCGTGGGCGACTAGCCCGCGCCGCCCTTCTCCTCGCCCTTCTTCGGGCTCTTCTTCGGGGCCGCCTTTTCGGCCTTGTCGGCCGGCGCGGGCTTCGGCTTCTTCGCCGGCTTCTCTGCGGCGGCCTTCGCCGCGGCCGCTTCGGCCGCCGCTTCGCTCGCCGCGAGCTTCGCCTTCTTCGCGGCCGCCTTCGAGGCGGCCTGCTTGGCGGCGAGCTCGACCGCGGCGGGGTCTTCGGCGCAACCGCCGATGACGGTCACCGTGCCGCCGGCCGCCTTGATCTTCTCCTCGGCCGACTTGCTGAAGCGGTGCGCACTGACGTGCAGCACGCGGTCGAGCGCGCCGTTGCCGAGCACTTTGAACAGCTTCGTCTCGGGCGAGGTCAGGCCGAGCTTCAGCACCGCGTCGAGGTCGACGTTCGCGCCGCTCTCGAACGCGTTCAGGTCATCGACGTTGATGATCGTGTACGCGACGTGGAAGCGCGCGTTCGTGAAGCCGCGCTTCGGCACGCGCCGGTACAGCGGCATCTGACCGCCTTCGTAGCCCGGGCGGCGGAACGAGCCGGAGCGCTGGCCCCAACCCTTGTGACCGCGGCCCGAGGTCTTGCCGAGGCCGCTGCCGAGGCCGCGTCCGATGCGGACCGACTGCTCGTGCTTGACGCCTTTGTTGAGGACTGTCTTGAGATCCATGTTCGTGTGCCTGTGTCGACTGCTGCTGCTCTCGCTGCTCGTTCGTCGCGCGTCGCGCTAGTTGCCGCCGCCGGTCGGGACCGGCTGGGTCCCCGCCGCGGGCAGTGCGCCGTGCGGCGCGTGCGGCGTGTTGCTCGGCGCATTCAGCTCGACGCCGCGAAGGTCGCGGACCTGCTCGGCGGTGCGCAGCTGCGACAGCGCGTGCAGCGTCGCCTTGACGAGGTTGATCGGGTTCGTCGAGCCGTAGGCCTTGGTCAGGATGTTCTTGACGCCCGCCATCTCGCACACCGCGCGCACCGAGGCGCCCGCGATGATGCCCGTGCCCGCGCCGGCGGGAATGAGGCGCACGTGCGAGCTGCCGTAGCGGCCTTCGACGACGTGAGGCAGCGTGCCCTGGCGCGTGACCGGCACGCGCAGCAGGTGCTTGCGCGCGTCCTTCGCGGCCTTCTCGATCGCGTTCGGGACCTGGCGCGCCTTCGAGTAGCCGTAGCCGACGACGCCTTCGCGATTGCCGGCGACCGACAGAGCGGCGAACGAGAAGCGCCGACCGCCCTTCATCACCGCGGCGCAGCGATTGACGCGGATCAGGATCTCGCTGACGTTCTGCACGTCGGCGGCTTCGACGTGGTCGAGGTATCGGATGTCTGCCTTCATGGGGTGCTTCTGCTCGTCGGTTGTGCTGGGGAGCGCGGCGCTAGAACTTGAGACCGGCTTCGCGCGCGGCCTCGGCGAGCGCCTTGATGCGGCCGTGGAAGCGGTAGCAGCCGCGGTCGAACACGACCGTCGACACGCCGGCGTCGAGCGCCTTCTGTGCGATCGCGCGGCCGATCAGCTTGGCCTGCTCCGTCTTCGACTTGCCGTCGAGCTCGCCGCGCAGCGCCTTCGCGGTCGTCGTCACCGACGCGACGGTGTGGCCCTTCGCGTCGTCGATGACTTGCGCCGTGATGTGCTGCACCGAGCGGAACACCGACAGGCGCGGGCGATTCGACGTGCGGCGCAGGTGCGCGCGCGTCGAGAGCCGGCGGCGCTCGCGGCGCACGTTCTTCAGGTTGACGGAACTCATCGGGGGAGCGAGGCGGAGCTCGTGGTGTGGAGGTTGGTGTGCGGGTTTCGGTGGGTGCTGGGTGCCGCGACGTCGCGCACGCGCGGTGCGCGCGTCGAGCGGCGGGTCGCGCTCGACTAGGAGCCGAAGCTCTTGCCGGCCTTGCGGCGGACGACCTCGTCGGCGTAGCGGACGCCCTTGCCCTTGTAGGGCTCGGGCGGGCGGATCTTGCGGATCTTGGCGGCGAGCTGGCCGACGGCCTGAGCGTCGGGGCCCGAGATCACGATGCTCGTCGCGCTCGGCGTCTGCAGGTTCACGCCCTTGGGGATCGCGACCTCGACCGGCTTGCAGAAGCCCGCGGCGACGACGACCTTGTTGCCGGCGAGCTGCGCGTTCCAACCGACGCCGACGATCTCGAGGCGGCGCTCGTAGCCCTTGGTGACGCCGTCGATCATCTTCGAGATCAGCGCGCGCGTGGTCCCCCACATGGCCTTCGACTCGCGCTCGTCGCCGCTGCCGGTGCGCGTGACGCGCACGACGCCGCCGTCGACCGCGACTTCGATCTCAGCGCGCAGCGCGAGCTCGAGCGTGCCCTTGGAGCCCTTGACGCTGACCTTGCGGTCGGCCGTACGCGTCACGGTGACGCCGTTCGGCACGGTGATGGGGAGCTTGCCTACGCGCGACATGATCGGGAGCCTTGGATGCGGAAGTCGGTTCGTGGGTGCGGGGTCGGAGTGCGCTCGGATCAGTCGATGCGGGCGAGGACCTCGCCGCCGACGTTCGCGGCGCGGGCGCCGCGATCGGAGAGCACGCCCTTGGGCGTCGAGAGCAGCCACATGCCCATGCCGCCGAGCACGGGCGCGAGCTCGTTCGGGCCCTTGTAGACGCGGCAGCCCGGCTTGCTGACGCGGCGGATGCTGCGCACCACGCGCTCGCCGTCGATGCCGTACTTGAGCGTGATCTTCAGCGCGCCGCGCGGCTTGCCCTCGGCGAGCTCGTAGCCGGCGATGAAGCCCTCCTGCTTCAACACCTCGGCGATGTTCACTTTGAGGCGCGAAGCGGGCATGGAGATCGCCTTCTGCCCGTTGGCGTTGGCGTTGCGGATCCGCGTCAGCAGGTCCGCGATCGGGTCGGTCATCATGGCGGGGTCAGTGTGTTGAGGCGTGCTCGAGTGACTGGCGCGAAGGAGTGCGGCGCTGCGGCCTACCAGGAGGCCTTGCGCATGCCGGGGATCTCGCCCTTGTGCGCGCGCTCGCGCAGGCAGATGCGGCAGATGCCGAACTTCTGATAGACGGCGCGCGGGCGGCCGCAGAACGTGCAGCGCGTGTAGGCGCGAGTCGAGAACTTCGGCTTGCGCTTCTGCTTGACGATGAGGCAGGTGCGGGTCATGGGTCGTGTGTTCCTGTTGGGCGGTGCTCGGCGTGAGGTCGGTTGCGGCGGTGCGGAGCGCGAAGCTCAGCTCTTGTCCGCGAACGGCATCCCGAGCTCCTTGAGCAGCGCGTAGCCCTTGTCATCGCTGCCGGCGTCGGTCACGAACGTGATGTCCATGCCCTGCGTGAACTCCATCTTGTCGAAGTCGACTTCGGGGAAGACCGACTGCTCGGACAGGCCGAGGCTGAAGTTGCCGCGGCCGTCGAGCTTCGACTTCACGCCGCGGAAGTCGCGGATACGCGGGAGGACGACCGAGATCAGGCGGTCGGCGAATTCCCACATGCGATCGCCGCGCAGCGTGACGGCGACGCCGATCGGCATCCCCTCGCGCAGCTTGAACGCCGAGATCGCCTTGCGCGCCTTGCGCACGGTCGGCTGCTGGCCGGTGATCGCGGCCATCTCGCGCACGGCCTGGTCGATCAGCGCCTTGTTCTCGACGGCGCCCTTGCAGCCCATGTTGACGACGATCTTGCTGAGCTTGGGCGCCGCGTTGACGTTGCCGATGCCGAACTGCTTCATCAGCTTCGGCTTGACTTCGTCCTTGTAGCGGACCTTGAGACGCGGAGGCATGAGAGGGGTACCTGTGCGGGGATCTGGCTGTGGCGACTGAATGTGGCGGACGGGCTACGCCGGGCGGCGCCGCGTGCCCTTGCCCGTCTTCGGGTCGAGCAACATCACGTTGCTGTGGTGGATCGAGGTCTCGCGCTGCGTGCGCTCGCCCTTGGGCTGCTGCTGCGTCGGCTTCTTGTGCTTCCAGCGCAGGTTGACGCCGGCGACGAGCACGCGGCCCGTCTTCTTCAGCACTTCCTTGACCTCGCCGGTCTTGCCCTTGTCGTTGCCGCTGATGA
>SCVU01000374.1 GCA_004296785.1 Planctomycetota bacterium | reverse complement strand
CGATTGTAGCGAGGCGCACCGGCGCCCGCCTATTCTGGCCGCAGCGCGACATGAACATCCAAAAGCCGACGCCGAAGCCGACGAACTACTGGGAATACATCCGCGTCGAGGAGTTGCTCGCGCTGCAGGGCGGACTCGCCGGCGACGCGGCGAAGCTCTCGAACGACGAGGTGATGTTCATCACCGTGCACCAGGTGTACGAGCTGTGGTTCCAGCTCATCCGCCGCGAGCTCACCAGCGTGCGCGACCTCTTGCGCGCGGATCCGGTCGCCGAGCAGGAGCTGTCGAACGCCGTCGCCGCGATGCGCCGCGTCGTCGCGATCCTGCGGGTGGCGATCGATCACTTCGAGGTGATGGAGACGCTCTCGACGCGCGAGTACCTGTCGTTCCGCGACAAGCTGATGCCGGCCAGCGGCTTCCAGAGCGCGCAACTGCGCCAGATCGAGATCCTGCTCGGCCTCGATGCGGCCGAGCGCATCCCGTACGGGCTCGACGAGAACTACACCGAGGCGCTGCGCGCGCACGACGGCGGCGAGTCGGCGGCGCTCAAGCGCGTGCGCGCGCAGCTCGCCGACCGGCCGACGCTGAAGGAGGCGCTGGAGGACTGGCTGTGGCGCACGCCGATCGATGGATGCGGTCCGCGCGACGCGGGCGCCGAGCAGTCGCTCGAGCGCTTCGTCGCGGCGTTCCTCGCCGCGCAGGCGGGCGAGGTCGACGGCTCGTGCGAGATCGCGCTCGAGCGCAGCCGCAGCGAGGACGATCGCGCGCGACTGCGCGCGCGCTACGAGCAGGAGAAGGCGTCGGTGCGCGCGTTCTTCGCGCGCGGCACGACGAGCGAGTCGGCGCGCACGCAGCGCATCCGCGCGGCGATGCTGTTCATCGCGACCTACCGCGAGCTGCCGCTGCTCGCGTGGCCGCGCGAGCTGCTCGACACCGTGATCGAGCTCGAGCAGGTGCTGACGATCTGGCGCGGCCGGCACGCGCGCATGGTCGAGCGCGTGATCGGCCGCCGCACCGGCACCGGCGGCAGCGCGGGCGTCGACTACCTCGACCAGACCGCGCTGCGCTACCGCGTCTTCCGCGACCTGTGGGCGATCCGGACGCTGCAGGTGCGGAAAGAGAGCGCGCCGCCGCTGCAGCACGCGGACTTCTACGGCTTCCGCAACGGTTGAGGGCGCGCCAGGGGGGCTTTATCCGCCCTTGAGAATAGGCTCTTAACATCCGGCGCCGACCGCGCACCGCTGCGTGCGACCGTCGCCAAGCCCATGGCCAAGGAACACGTGCTGCTGATCGAGGACGAGGCGGACATCGCCGAGATCGTCCAGTACAACCTCGCGCGCGAAGGCTTCGGCGTCTCGGTATCGCGCGACGGCGAGAGCGGCCTGCGCGAAGCGCGCGTGCGCAAACCGAACGTCGTCGTGCTCGACCTGATGCTGCCCGGCCTCGACGGACTCGAGGTGTGTCGGCAACTGCGCGCGATCGAGGAGACGCGCGACCTGCCGATCGTGATGCTGACCGCGAAGGGCGAGGAATCGGACATCGTGCTCGGGCTCGGCGTCGGCGCGGACGACTACCTGACGAAGCCGTTCAGCCCGAAGGAACTCGTCGCGCGCATCCGCGCGGTGCTGCGCCGCAGCAAGGTGCGCGGCGAGGCGAAGAACCGCACGCGCCTCGCGCGCGGACCGCTGACGCTCGACTCCGATCGCTTCGAGGCGCTCGTGAACGAGGAGCCGATCGAGCTCACGCGCGCCGAGTTCCGACTGCTGTGGGCGCTGTGCCTGCGACCCGGTCGCGTGCTGACGCGCAACGAGCTCGCCGATGCGATCACCGCCGGCGAGGCGATCATCCTCGACCGCAACGTCGACGTGCACGTCAGCGCGGTGCGGCGCAAGCTCGGCGCCGCGGAGGACTTGATCGTCACCGTGCGCGGCGTCGGCTATAAGTGCCGCGAGTGACGTTCCTGCGCTCGGCGGCATTCTGGAGGACCTACGCGGCGCTGGCGGCGCTCGCCGTCCTCGGCGGACTCGCCTGCGTGCTCGTCGTCGGGCGGCAGATGGAGCGCACGGTGCGCGACCAGCTCGAGTCGAACCTGCGCGGCGACGCGCTGCTGTTGTCGACGTGGGCGACGCGCGTGCTCGCCGGCACCGAGCCGGCGGATCGCCACCTGCTCGCGCAGGTGGCCGGCTCGCACGCGGGGATCCGCGTGACGGTGCTGCGCGCCGACGGCGCGGTCGTCGTCGACACCGCGCGCGACGCGCTCGAGCTCGACAACCACGCCGATCGGCCGGAGGTCGTGCAGGCGCGCGCGTCCGGCAGCGGCAGCGCGCGTCGGCGCAGCGATTCGCTCGGCCTGGAGCTGCTCTACGTCGTGCAGCGCATCGACGCCGGCGACCAGGTCGCGGGCTTCCTGCGGCTCTCGACGCCGCTCGCGCCGCTGCGCGC
>SCVU01000373.1 GCA_004296785.1 Planctomycetota bacterium | reverse complement strand
TCGCGCTTCCCAGGCTCACGAGGATCCGCCGATGTCCGCACACTCGATCCGCGCCGCTGGAGCGCTCGCGTTCGCGCTCGTCGCGAGCGCCGCCGCGCCGAGCGCCGCGCAGCAGGCGCCGACGCACGACGACCTCGTCTACGCGGTCGTCGGCGGCACGTCGCTCGAGCTCGATCTGTACCTGCCGGCTAGCGGCAAGGCGCCGTATCCGCTGCTCGTTTTCGTGCACGGCGGCGCGTGGATCAGCGGCTCGAAGGACACGCCGCCGTTCCTCGGGCTCCCGCTGCTGCAGCAGGGTTTCGCGGTCGCGAGCATCGACTATCGACTGACCTCGCAGGCCGGGCAGTACGGCAGCGAGCCGGTGGTCTTCCCCGCGCAGATCCACGACGTCAAAGGCGCGCTGCGCTGGCTGCGCGCGAACGCGTGGAAGTACAACCTCGATCCGCAGCGCTTCGCCGCGTGGGGGCCATCCGCCGGCGGGCACCTGTCGGCGCTCGCGGGCCTCACGGGCGGCGAGCCCGCGCTGGAAGGCGCGGTCGGCGGCAACCTCGGCTGGTCGAGCTCGCTGCGCTGCTGGGTCGACTACTTCGGGCCGTCGGACATCCTCTTCATGAACGAGGACGTGACGACGCCGCCGGGCAGCTCGATCGACCACGACGCGCCCGACAGTCCGGAGTCGCGGCTCGTCGGTTGGGACGAGCCGGGGCAGGGCTGCGGCGACATCAAGGCGCACCTCGACGACCCGACCGCGCCGTACCCGGCGCTCGTCGCGACCGGCGTGAGCGCCTCGACGATCTCGTGGGGGAGCCCGGGCGATGCGCCGGGATTCATCGCGCACGGCGAGCTCGACACCTCGGTGCCGCACCAGCAGAGCGTGAAGCTGCACGCGCACCTGCAGGCGACAGGCGTCGCGTCGAGCCTGACGCTCGTGCCGAACGCGGGGCACGGCGTTCTCGGCGCGTCGACGAATGCGGCTGCGCAGGCGTTCCTCGCGGCGCACATGCTGCCGCAGGAGGCCGCGTACCTGCCGGCACTGTCGACGCTCCAACCGAAGCCGGCGCTCGGCGCGACGCTCGGACTGAACGTCGCGGGCATGCCGGGTTCGACCCTGTGGCAGGTCTTCCGCGGCGCCGCGGCCGCGAGCCCGTTCGCGCTGCCGCTGGTCGGCGAACTCGTGCTCGACCTCGGCCAGCCGATCGCGAAGCTCGCGCAGGGCGGCTTCCCGCTCGGCAATCCGATCGCGCAGCCCGCCGTCGCGATCCCGCTCGACCCGGCGCTGCACGGGACGACGCACGTGTTGCAGGCAGTCGTGCTCGCGGGTCCGCTCGCGCGCGTCACCAACGGTCTCACGGTCTTCGTGCAGTAATCGCGTGCTCCACTACGAAGGCACGCTGTACCGTCCGCCGTCCGAGGCGGAAAGCCTGATCCTGCAGGCGACGATCGGGTGCTCGTACAACGAGTGCACGTTCTGCGCGATGTACCGCGACAAGCGCTTCCGCGTGCGCAAGCTCGACGAGCTGCGCGCCGAGATCGCGTCGGTCGCCGCGCGCGCGCGCGACGACGTGCGCAAGGTGTTCCTCGCCGACGGCGACGCGCTCGTCGCGAAGGCGGCGTTCCTCGGCGAGCTGCTCGACGCGCTGCGCGCCGCCTTCCCGAACCTGCAGCGCGTGTCGTGCTACGCGTCGCCGCAGGCGCTGCAGGTGCGCAGCGAGGCCGAGATGAGCGAGCTCCGCGCGCGCGGCCTCACGCTCTACTACCTCGGCATCGAGAGCGGCCACGACGAGGTGCTCACGCGTCTCGCGAAGGGCGTCGACGCGGCCGAGATGATCCGCGTCGCGGCGAAGGCGCACGCGGCGGGCGTCAAGCTCTCGACGATGATCCTGCTCGGCGCCGGCGGCCGCGCGCTGTCGCTCGCGCACGCGCGCGAGTCGGCGCGCGTCGTCAACGCGATCCAGCCGCGCTTCGTGTCGACGCTCGTGATGACGCCGGTCGAAGGGACGCCGCTGTGGGAGCAGGCCGAACGCGGCGAGGTCGACGAGCTCACGCCGCTCGAGCTCGCGGCCGAGCTGCGCGAGTTCGTCGCAGCCCTCGAGCTCGAGGGCAGCGTGTTCCGCTCGAACCACGCGAGCAACTACCTCGCGGTGGCCGGCTCGCTGCCGAAGGACAAGCGCGCGATCGTCGCCGCGCTCGACGCGCTGCTCGCGCGGCCCGAGCGCGCGCGCTTTCGGCCGTCGTGGTCGCGCGGGCTCTGACGGCGGCGATTCGCGCGAGCAGGCCGGCGGTCCGACCGCGCGCCGCAGCCGCGGCGTTCTCGGCCGCGCGTCCGTCGCGAGAACTTTCTTCCGTGCGCGCGGCACTAAGCCGGGCCCCACTTCGCGCCGAT
>SCVU01000048.1 GCA_004296785.1 Planctomycetota bacterium | reverse complement strand
GCGGACGCCCGCGGCGCGGCCGACGGCGCGTCGAGTCACGCCGAACAAAACGCCGCGCTGGCCGGTCTCGCGCTCGACGCGCTCGGGGATCGCGGTGTGCGCGCGCGCGACGGGCGCGCGGTCGGCGGCTGGCTGCTCGACGAACCGACGCGCGCGCGCGCGCGGCTGCCGGCGCGCGCCGAGCGCTTCGACGTCGACGGCCGCACGCTCGTGATCGACGGCGCGCACGTGCCGGCAAGTCTTTCCAGTCTGCTCGACGAGCTCGCGCGCTCCGGACTCCCGGCGCGACCGCTCGTCGTGCTCGGTCTCGGACGCGACAAGGACGCGCTCGGGATGCTCAAGACGCTCGTCGGCCGGGTCGATAGGGTGCTCTGCACCTCCGTCGGGGAGGGGCCGTATCAGTCCGCGTCCGGCCTGGCCGCAATGGCCGGTGAGCTGGGTCTCGCGGCCGAGGCGGTCGCGACCCCGCAGGAGGCGCTCGACAGAGCGCTCGCCGGAGCGCCGCGCGCAGGGTGGGTGCTCGTCACGGGCTCGCTGCACCTCGCCGGGGCCGTGCGACCTCTCGTCACGCGAACATGCTCACGACGATCGTCTCCGACCTGCTCCTGACCGATTGCTTCCTGATCAAGGGTCGCATCGAGAACAAGTACATGCGGCTGTCGCAGATGCTCGACGAGCATCGCAAGTACTTCCTGCGCGTGCGCGACGCGACGCTCGTCGATCTCGGCACGCGCGATCGGATCCAGACGCCGCTCTTGCACGTCAACATCGAGGAAGTGCTGCTCGCGCACGAGCTCGTCGACGCGGCGGGCGATCCGGTGCGCTCGCGCCTGGCGCAGGACGGCGAGAAGTGGCAGAAGGTCCGCGTGTTCTACACCGGCGGGCTGAACGTCGAGATCGCCGGTGAGGTCCGCCCCGGCAGCTACGAGATCACCGATCGCTCGAGCCGCCGCTACTTCGTGATGACGAGCCCGAAGGTGCGCGGGATGGACTTCGCGGGCGACAAGGACCTCGAGCTGCTCGGCAAGATGCAGTACGCGATCCTGAACAAGGCGCGCGTGTCGTACGTCTACGACTTCAACTGAGCAGCGCGCTTGGCGCGCTCAAGTCAACGCAGTGCGCCGCAGCGCGCCGGTCACTCCGTTGCACTCGATGCTGTCGGCGTCGACGCGCACGCGCCAGCGGTTCTGGCGATCGAGCGCCGCGCCGAGCGAGCGCACGAGCGACTGCTCGACCTCGATGATCTCGACGCGCGACTTCTTCGGCCAGCGGAACTCGCGCATCTTCGCCAGCCACGGCTTGGACGGCGCGCTCGTCACGACGACCATGCGATCCGCGCCCGACAGCGCGCGGCGCAGGCGATCGGGCTGCGGCTCGCCGAACTCGATCCACAGCGCCCAGCGGCCGTGATCGTCGCGCCGACCGAGGGCCGGCTCGTCGTCGCGGCACAGCGGCGGGCCGAAGGCGAGGCCCGGCGCATGCTCGATGCAGGCGGCGAGCGCGCGCAGCACGAAGCGCTCGTCGGTCTCGGACGGATGCGACATCAGCGCGTGCTCGAGCGTCGCGCGCGCGGAGGTCGGTGCGTGCTCGAGCTCGATCGCGAAGCGGTGCAGCGTACCGCGGCCACTCATCGCAGCCGCCGATCGCCTTCGAGCGTCTCGAACGCGGCGCGCTGGACGAGCCAACCCTCGTGCTCGTCGTCGACGAGCTCGAGCTCGACCTTCGCGCGCCATTCGAGCTTCTCGACGCCGGCCCGGCTGCGGAACAGGCCGACGTCGCCCTTCGCGGTCGCCGTCGCATCGTCGGCGCCGAGCTCGACCGCCCACGCATCGAAATCCGCCTCGGCCCGCAGCGCGAACGTCTTCGTCGTCGAATCGATCTCGCCGATGCAGACCGCGATCAGAGCCTGCTCGGCCATGTCGAGGTCGGCGCCGCTCTGCTCCTCGCGAAACAGCGGGTGCAGGTGGTCGATGACCGGCGCGGGTTCGGCGTCGTTGAACCCGTCGCGCATCTCCTCGAGCGCCCAGCGGATCTTGGTCTCCTCCGACGCCAGCGCGCGCACGATCGCGCGGCCGGCGAAGTAGACCAGCGCGAGGACGGCGATCGCGGCGAGCAGGCGTTTCATGCGCGCGGCAGCGTAGCGCGCGGCGCGCCCGTCATCACGCGCGCTGCCCACCGGTTATCGTCACGGCGTGGCGAGTCCCGGATCGTTGTGGATCGAAGGCGTGCGCGCCGGACGCACGCGCCTGCACTGGCTGTTGCTCGCGCTGTCGCCGGCCGGCTGGGTGATGCTCGCGGTCGGTCGCTTCGTGCTCGTGCCCGATCCGAGCGGACATGCGACGCACGTGCAGCTCGGCCTCGCGCCGTGCCTGCCGATGCAGCGCTGGGGCATCCCGTGCCCGGCGTGCGGCCTGACGACTTCGGTCGCGCACTTCGCGCACGGTGAGTGGTGGTCGTCGCTCCTCGTGCAGCCGCTGGGTTTCGCGCTCGGCGCGCTCGCGCTCGCGCTGCCGCTCGTGCTGCTCGTCGCGCACCTGCGCGGCGCGGACATCGGCCGGCGCGTGATCGATCCGCGCACGCCGCGCGTGCTCGGCGCGGCGCTCGGGTTCGCGACGCTGTGCTGGATCTACAAGCTCGTCGCGACCCGTTAGGGAACCCGCTGGGAAAGAATGGCCGGCCGGCGTCGCGCAATCGCGACGACTGACGCGAGCGCGGGCGATCGTCGGATCGGCGCGGCACTTGGCAACCGTCTTGCTCCACGTGACCTGCGTGAGCAAAGGCATCTACAACGCGGTCTCCGCGATGCAGGCGAACAGCCGGCGCGTCGAGATCATCGCGGACAACCTCGCGAATCTCTCGACGACGGCCTTCAAGCGCCGCACTTCCGCCGTCGGGATGTTCGAGAACGCGCTCGGCGGCCAGAAGCAGCCGCTGCTCAAGACGCACACGAGCTGGGACTTCGATCAGGGCGTGCTGGTGCGCAACGGCGACCCGTACAGCCTCGCGATCTACGGAAACGGTTTCTTCGCCGTGGAAGGCAAGGACGGGGAGCTGTACACGCGCAACGGCAACTTCCACGTCGATGAGGCCGGCGCGATCAAGACCGAGGAAGGTCTGCCGCTCGCTTGGGAGCGCAAGAGCGGCGCGATCGACCCGCACGGCGAGCCGGTCGTCATCGGCACCGACGGCACGATCACGCAGTCGCGCCAGCAGCTCGGCAAGCTGCGCATCGTCGACTTCGACGATCGCCAGCGCCTGCAGATCGGCGAACGCGGCTTCTTCCGCGCGCCGAAGGGCGTGCGCACGCGCCCCGCCGACGGCGAGGTGCACCAGGGCGCGCTCGAGAGCTCGAACTCCAACGCGGTCAGCGAGGTCGTCGAGCTCGTCGAAGCCCAGCGCGCGTTCGAGCTCGCCTCGAACGTGCTGTCGCAGAACGACCAGAGCTACCGGCGGCTGACGCGCCAGATCTGAACCAGGCGCACGCGCACTAGACCAACGAGAAGGACGACGGAACCAAGCACATGATCCGAGCGATGAGAACGGCTGCGACGGGGATGCTGACGCAACAGCTCAACGTCGATGCGATCGCGAACAACATCGCGAACGTCAACACCACCGGCTTCAAGAAGGACCGGATGAACATCCGCGCGCTGTTCTACAGCACGCTGCGCGAGCCGGGTTCGCCGACCGCGGGCAGCCAGATGCTGCCGACCGGTCTGCAAGTCGGCTCGGGCTCGGAGGTGTCGAGCTCGGTGAAGCTCTTTCAGCAGGGCGACCTCGAACCGACCGGCGCGCCGCTCGACGTCGCGATCAGCGGCGAGGGCTTCTTCAAGATCAGCATGGGCACGGGCGAGTTCCGCTACACGCGCGACGGCTCGTTCCGCCAGGACGGCAACGGCGACATCGTCACGGTCGACGGCTACCGGCTCGAGCCCGCGGTCAACATCCCGCCCGACGCGACGGAAGTCATCGTCGGTCAGGACGGCAAGGTGCTCGTCACGAAGCCGGGCAACGCGACGCCGCAGCAGATCGGACAGATCCGCATCTCGCGCTTCGCGAACTCGTCGGGCCTGAAGGCGCAGGGCGACAACCTGTTCTCGCCGACCGCGAGCTCCGGCGCGCCGACCGACCTCACGCCGACGCAGGCCGGCGCCGGTCTGCTCAAGCAGAAGTTCCGCGAGCGCTCGAACGTGCTCGTCGTCGACGAGCTGATCGAGCTGATCCAGGCGCAGCGCAACTACGAAGTCAACTCGCGGACGATCAAGGTCGCCGACGAGATGCTGCAACAGATCTCCAACCTGATCCGCTGATCCGATGCTCCGCACCCTCCTCGTGTGTCTGTTCGTGTGCGGCGCGCGCCTCGCGGCGAGCGCAGCGGTGCCCGCGTCGTCGCCCGCCGCGATCGACGAGCCGCGCGTCAAGGCGACGCTGCTCGCCGAGGCCAAGGTCGGCGGCACGGAAGTCACGCTCGCCGACGTCGCGCGGCTCGAGGGCGACGCAGCGGCGGTGGCGGCGCTCGGCGCCGTCCCGCTCGGCTGGTCGCCGTCGCCGGGCTACTCGCGCGTCATCGAGCCCGCGCGCGTGCTCGAAGCGGTGCGCGCGAAGGCGCCGGGCATCGCGGTCGCGCTCGGCGGTGCCGCCGCGTGCCGCGTGTTCGTGCACGAGGAGCGCATCGCGCCGAACCAGCTCGCCGACGCGGCGCGGCGCGAGCTCGCACGCGTGCTCGCGGGCCGCGACTGCGAGTTCGACCTGGTCGAGCTGCCGCGCGAAGTGATCGTCCCGAAGGGACGCGCGGGCGCGAGCGTCGCGGCCGCGCTCGAGCTGGCGCCGGCGGCCAGCGGCGCGCTCGCGGTTCCGGTCCGCGTGCTCGTCGACGGCCAGCCGTTCCGCACGGTCCAGACGACGTGGAACGTGCGCCTGTACGAGACGGCGCCGGTGCTTTCGCGCACCGTGCGCGCGGGCGAGGCGCTCGACGCGTCGATGCTCGCGCCGCAGCGCGTCGAGCTGCGCAGCCACGGCATCGGCGCGCCGCTCGCGCCGAACGCGCTGTTCGGCGGCGTCGCCGCGCGCGACATCGCCGCGGGCTCGGCCGTGTACGCCGTCGACGTGCACCGGCCGGTCGTGATCAAGAGCGGCGACCTCGTCACGCTGCGCGTGAACAAGGGCGGCATCAGCGCGCAGACGCGCGCGATCGCACGCGCGGCCGCGGCCGTCGGCGAAGTGATCAACGTCACGGCGGACACGGGGCGCGACGTCAGCGCGCTCGTCGTCGCGCCGGGCATCGTCGAGCTCGTGCTCGCCAAGGCGCGCTAGCGCAACACCGCACACACACCATGCACACCCTCACCATCCGTCGATTCGCGCTCGCGCTCGCCGCGAGTCTCGCGCTCGGCGCCGGTCCGATGACCGGCCAGCGCCCCGGCAGCATCTACGACGCGTCGCGCGGGCCGCTCGGCTCGATCGGCGACAAGACCGCGCGCCGGCCGGGCGACCTCATCACGGTGCTGATCTCCGAGAACCAGAACATCGCGAACGAGGAGTCGACCGACCTGCTGAAGTCGAGCGCGCTCGATTACAAGCTCAACGCGTTCGACATCAAGCCGAACGCGTTCAGCGTGTTGCCGACGCTCAACAGCTCGACCTCGGACCAGCTCAAGGGCAACGCGATCTACAAGAAGAAGGACGTGTTCAGCGCGCGGCTCACCGCGATCGTCGTGGACAGCCTGCCGAGCGGCAACCTCGTGATCAGCGGCCGGCGCGAGATCGTGATCGACGACGAGACGCGCGTGATCGAGTTCATGGGCGTGATCCGCCGCTTCGACATCGAAGCGGACAACACGATCGAGTCCGAACTCGTCGCCGACGCGCGCATCTCGTACACGGGCTGCGGCTTCATGACGGATTCGACGAACCGCCGCGGGCTCAACAAGGTCGTGCACGAGCTCGTCAACTGGCTGTGGCCGTTCTGATGCACGCCATGAAGAGCCTCCTCGCACTCCAGCTCCTCGCGCTGCTCGCGCTCGCGCCGCGCGCGCAGCGCCCCGCGGCGACTTCGCCGGCTCCGACCGCACCGACGTCGCCGGCTCCGGTCGTTCCGGTGCCCACGAAGCCCGCCGACCTCGACCTCGGCGTGCTCGGCGGCGTGCAGGCGCCGACGCAGCCGAAGGGCCAGTCGACGTCGACCGTGCGCGTCGTGCCCGGCCGCCCGCCGATGGTCACCGGTCGCGACTCGAAGATCAGCGTGCGCGTGCGCGACCTGATGGCGGTGCGCGGTCAGGAAGACAACGTGGTCCAGGGCGTCGGGCTCGTCACGGGCCTGATGGGCACCGGCGACACGAGCGCCGCCGCGCGCCAGGCGATCGTCAACCTGATGCTGACGCAGGGCATCAAGCTCGATCCGCAGTCGGCGAGCTCGGCGAACATCGCCGTCGTGTGGGTCGAGGCGACGCTGCCGCCCGGCATCAAGCCCGGCCGCCAGATCGACTGCCGCGTCTCGTCGCTCTACGACAGCAAGAGCCTCGTCGGCGGCACGCTCGTGCGCTGCGAACTGACGGAAGCCGCGGGCGTGTACGTCTACGGCACCGCTTCGGGTCCGATCACGACCGGCGCGTTCAGCGCGGAAGGCGAGTCCGCGACCGCGGTGCGCAACTCGACGACGGTCGGCACGATCCCGCTCGGGTGCAAGGTCGAGCGCGACGTCCCCGCGCCGCTCGTCACGGAGAACGGCAGCCTGTACCTCGACGCGCGCGCGCTCAAGGGCTCGTTCGGCAACACGGTGCGCGTCAGCGAGGTGCTGAACCAGCTCTACCCAGGCAGCGCGAGCGCGCTCGACGCGATGACGGTGCGCGTGCAGGTGCCGCTCGACCTGTCGGTCGACGATCAGGTGCCGTTCGTCGCGTCGCTGCTCGATCGCGAGCTCGTGCCCGAGACGACGGCGCGCGTCGTGATCAACGAGCGCACCGGCGTGATCGTGCTCGGCGAAGGCGTGCGCATCACGCGCGGCGCGGTGACGAAGGGCAACCTCACCGTCACGGTGTCGGAGACGCCGCAGGCGAGCCAGCCGGGTCCGCTGTCGAACGGCGCGACGACGACGCTGCCGCGCACGTCGCTGCTGATCGAGGAAGAGGCGTCCGCGCTGTCGATCGTCAACGGCGCCGCCGACCTGCAGGAAGTCGTCGAAGTGCTGAACGTCCTCGGCGTCACGCCGCGCGACATGATCCAGATCCTCCACTCGATGTCGCAGTCGGGAATGCTGCACGCGGAGATCCTGACCCTGTGAGCGACCAACGCACGAACGACGTCTCGATCGCATCGCGCGGCACGCTCGAGGTCGCGCTGGCGCGCGCCGAGCATGCGACGAACGGTGGGCCGCGCGTCGGCAAGCAGTTCGAGGAGCTCCTGTCGAGCCTGCTCGTCAAGGAGATGCGCAGCACGCTCGAGGGCGGCTTCTTCGGCTCCGGCCAGGGCGCCGACACGTTCAACGGTTGGATCGACGAGCACGTCGG
>SCVU01000372.1 GCA_004296785.1 Planctomycetota bacterium | reverse complement strand
CGCCGCGCGCGCGAGCGACGCGCACGCGCGGTCGCGCGCGTCGAGCGCGACGACGTGCACGTGCTGGCGATCGCCGAGCTGTGCGAGCGGCACGCGCACGCGGCCCCCCGCGTCGGGCCGCAGGTTCGCGGCGAGCGGAGCCGGCGCGGCGAGGAAGTCGAGGTTCGGGATCGCGCCCGCGGGGCTCGCGCTCCCGGTCGCGGCGCCCACGCTGCCGGCGCGGCGGCCCTTGCCGCCCGATCCGGCGCGCCGGCCCGCGAAAGTGGAGACGCCCGTGCCGAAGTGGCCGCTCGGTGACGTCGCGTCGACCGCCCACGGCTGCAGCAGCAGACCCGGTCGCGCGAGCAGGTTGCCGGGGAACTTCCGCGCCAGGCGCCGCTCGAGCACGTAGCGGTACTCGTCGCCGATCTCGTGGCCCGCGTGGTACTCGCTCGGCGCGTCGGCGAACGCGAGCGCGCGCGGATCGGCGAGCTCGGGCCCGCCGAACGCCTCGAACGCGTCGAACGCCGGCGCGTAGCGCGTCGCGTACACGTGCACGCGCGCGTCCGGGCCCGCGCCGGCGACGCGGATCTCGAGCGCGTCGCCGTCCTCGCGCAGTTCGGTCACCGCGAGCGGCGTGCGCTCCGACAGCTGCAGCGCGTGCGAGGCTCCGAACACCCAGCCGTCGCGCACGGTGCCCGCGGCGATCTCGATCTGCACGTCGCGCTGCACGCGGCGCAGCACGAGCTGGTACTCGCCCGGCGCGAGCCCCGCGAGCTCGAGCGCGCCGTCGGTGAAGCGGAGCTGCTCGAACGCGTCGCGCACGTACGCGTCGCCGCGCAGCTCGAACAGCGCGACGTCGGCGCGCGTGGGGCGCGGCGCGCCGGTCGGGTACGGGATCGACAGCGGCGCACCCGCGGCGGCCTGCACGCGCGCGGGCCACGTGCGCTGCTCGGCGTCGAGGTTCCACGCCATCCAGCCGCTCGCGTAGCCGTTCGACTGCACGGTCTCGACGCCCGGCAGCGCGCCGAGCGCGATGCGGCCGTCGGCGTCCGTCTGCAGCCGCGCGCGGAACTCGCCGGTGTAGTCGCGGTGCCGCAGCAGCACGTCGAGCGTGCGCCCGGCGCGCGGCTCGCCGTTGCGACCGCGCAGCTCGAGCGACCAGCCGTCGGCGGCGCGCGCGAGCAGCGGACACTCGGTCGCCGTCGTCGTGTCGATCCGGTTCAGGACGAGCTCGGCGGCGCGCGCGTCGAGCTCGACCGGCTCGCCGGTCGCGAGGCTCTTCACGCGCGCGTGGAGCTCGACGCGCAGTCGCGACAGTCGCGCCGGCACCGCGATCTCCTGCACGAGCTCCGCGTCGCGGGAGAGTTTCACGTCGCGCAGCTCGAGGCTCGACACGACGCCGTCGACGTCGGTCGAGATCACGCGCAGCACGGGCTCTTCGAGCAGCGCGAGGTCGGCCGGGTTGCCGTGCAGCGACAGCGCCGCGCGCACGAGCAGCCGCGCGCGGGCGCCGGCGAGCAGCGACTCGCGCTCGACCCACGCGCCGCAGTCGAGGCGGTACGCCTCGTCGAGCTGCTCGAAGCCCGTCAGCGCGACGCGCGCGCCCGCTTCGACGACGAGCGCGCGGCGGCCGCGCTGCGACGTGAACGGCACGCGCACTTCACCGCGCTCGTCGGCCGCGTAGCGGCGCCCGTCGACGTGCAGCACCGCCGCGCGCTGCAGCTCGCCGCGCTCGTCGTAGGCGCGGAACACGTGGCCGGCCGCGCCGGCGCGCTCGGTCACGCGCAGCGCGCCCTTGCGCACGAGCGCGCGGCTCGCGACGCCGTTGCCGACGAGCTCGACGATGTACACGCCCGGACCGGCCAGGCGCGGCAACTCGTAGCGGCGGCGCACGCGCCGGATCGGCGCGTCGGCGTACGCGTGCTGCTGTTCCTCGTTCGCGATCAGCCCGTCGAGCGGCAGTCCCGCCTCGATCTCGCGCTGCTCGTCGAGGTAGTAGTTGAGCGCGTGCACCTCGTAGACCTTGACCAGCAGCGCGGGCGCGTTCTTGACGTCGACGTCGAGCACCACGGGCTCGTCCGCCGCGAACCACTCGCGGCGCGTCGGCGGGAACGCGATCTCGACGCGCTGTTCGAGCGCTGCGTAAGCGGCCGGATCGCCGAGCAGCGCGTACCAGCGCTTCGCGTCGCCGCTGCCCGCGAGCAGCTTCGTCTCGGCCAGCACGCGGTCGAGGAAGCGCTGCTCGAACAGCTCGGCGAACGCGGAGGCGTCCGCCGCGTCGCGCAAGAAGTGCTCGAGGTACGCGCGCACGAGTTCGCCGTCGTCGCGGATCGGCGTGAAGCCGGTCGGGAACTCGCGCCCGAGGTCGACCACGCCTTTCGAGCGCTCGACCAGCAGCGGATTCACTCCGCTGCTCGGGCGCGGCATCCGCGCGTACGCTAGGAAGCGCGCGCGGTCGAACACGCCGGTCGCGAGGTCGTGCGCGAGCCGGTGGTAGCGCACGTGCGCGCGCAGCGAATCGAACGCCGCCGGCAGGCGCTCGGCGAACTCTGCGAGCCGCTCGAGGTGCGCGAGGCGCGCGGCCGGATCGCGCCGCGTGTCCTCGTCCGCGCTCGGCGCAAGGCGCGCGAGCACGGCGTCGACCCACTCGCGGCGGCTCTCGAGCGACGGATCGAGCTTCGCGCACTCGTACAACTGCGCGAGCGTCAGGCGCCGGTGGATCGAGAGCGCGCCGAAGGAGCCGGCGCGCTCGAGGGGCAGCTCGCGCACGACGAGCTCGGGCAGGTTCGGCACGTCGGGCGTGCGCAGGCGCGCGAGCAGCGCGCTCAACAGCTCATCGGGCACCTGGCCCGCCGCGTAGCGCACGAGCGCGGCCTCGCCGAAGCCGTCGAAGCTGCGCTGGCGCTCCGCGAACGCGCGCTCGCGCCACGCCTCTTCGGTCACGAGCGCCGGATCGAGCCGCGTCGGCAGCTCGGGCCGCGCGCCGGGCACGTCGGGCTGGTCGTCGAAGCGCAGCACGAGCGCGCCGCGCAGGTGCTCCCAGGTCGCATCGGGGCGCGCGTCGAATCCGAGCAGCGCCTGGCGGTGCTCGATCTCCTCGACGCGCGCGTCGCGGCCGTGGCGCGCGATCCAGTCGCGCAGCAGGCCGTCGGCCGCCGCGAGATCGCCGGCGTGCTGGCGCTCGAGGCACGCGTAGTAGAAGTGCTCCGCGCTGCCGGGCGCGAGGCGCGCGAGCGCGGCCTTGCGATCGCCGTAGGCGAACTCCTCCTCGAACGTGCGCTCCGGGGCGGCACCCGCGCTCTGCGCTGCGGCGATCGACGCTCCGAACGCGCACACGGACGCAGCGAACAGCGCGCGGACGCGCCGACACCAACGCGAATCCAAGCTCATCGACGGACTCTCCTCGGTCGCACGGCGGAACCGTCGCCGACTCTACCCCAGCGCGTGCCGCGGGCTACGCGTTGAGCTCAGCTCTTCACGAGCCTGCGCAGCACGTACTGCAGGATCCCGCCGTTGCGGTAGTACTCGGCCTCCTGCGGCGTGTCGATCCGCAGCTTGGCCTGGAACACCGTCTTCTTGCCGCCCGCGCCGACCGCGACGACGTGCAGCACCGCGCCGGCCTTGAACGCGCCCTGGAACAGCGCGCCGACGCCGTCGATCGAGATCGTCTCGACGCCGGTGAGCCCGAGGCTCTCGACCGATTGCCCGCCGGTGAACTCGAGCGGCAGGATGCCCATCCCGACCAGGTTCGAGCGGTGGATCCGCTCGAAGCTCTTCGCGATCACCGCGCGCACGCCGAGCAGCATCGGCCCCTTCGCAGCCCAGTCGCGCGACGAGCCCGAACCGTACTCGGCGCCCGCGAGGATCACGCTCGGCACGCGCTCCTGCTTGTAGCGCATCGCCGCGTCGAAGATCGCCATCCGCTCGCCGCTCGGCTGGTGCAGCGTCTCGCTGCCCTCGACGCCGCCGAGCATCAGGTTCTTCAAGCGCACGTTCGCGAACGTGCCGCGCATCATCACCTCGTGGTGTCCGCGGCGCGCGCCGTACGAGTTGAAGTCCGCGGGCTTCACGCCGCGCGACTGCAGGTACTTGCCGGCCGGGCTCGACGGCTTGATCGAGCCCGCGGGCGAGATGTGGTCGGTCGTGATCGAGTCGCCGAACACCGCGAGCACGCGCGCGCCGGCGAGGTCGCCGACCGCGCTCGGCTCCTTGGCGAGCCCTTCGAAGTACGGCGGCGACGCGATGTACGTCGAGCTCGCGTCCCACGCGTAGGTGTCGCCCTGCGGCACCGCGAGCCCGCGCCAGTTCGCGTCGCCCTCGAACAGCTTGCCGTAGCTTTGCGAGTACATCGCGGGCTTGAGCGCCGCGCGGATCGCGCTCTCGACCTCGTGCTGCGTCGGCCACACGTCGCGCAGGAACACGGGCTTGCCGTCCTTGCCCGTGCCGAGCGGCTCCGTCGTCGGATCGAAGTCGACGCGGCCCGCGATCGCGTACGCGACGACGAGCGGCGGCGACGCGAGGTAGTTCGCCTTGACCTGCGCGTGGACGCGGCCCTCGAAGTTGCGGTTGCCCGACAGCACGGCCGACACGACGAGATCGCCCTGCTCGACGGCCTTCGCGACCGGCTCGGGCAGCGGCCCCGAGTTGCCGATGCACGTCGTGCAGCCGTAGCCGACGGTGTGGAACCCGAGCTGGTCGAGGTAGCGATCGAGCCCCGCCGCCTTCAGGTAGTCGGTGACGACCTTCGAGCCCGGCGCGAGGCTCGTCTTGACCCACGGCTTCTGCGCGAGCCCCTTGTCGACGGCCTTCTTCGCCAGCAGTCCCGCGGCCATCAGCACGCTCGGGTTCGAAGTGTTCGTGCAGCTCGTGATCGCCGCGATCACGACCGCGCCGTTGTTGAGCTCGCCCTTGTACGCGCCGATCTCGAGCGGCGCGCTCGAGCTCTTGAACGGCGCCGGCTTGCCGGGCGCCGCGACCAGCGCGGTCGCGAAGTTCGCCTTCATGTCCTTCAGCAGCACGCGGTCCTGCGGCCGCTTCGGCCCGGCCATGCACGCTTCGATCGTGCGCAGGTCGAGCTCGAGCGTCGCGCTGTACTCGGCGGGCGGCGTGTTCGCGTCGTGGAACAGCCCCTGCTCCTTCATGTACGCCTCGACGAGCGCGACCTGCTCTTCGCTGCGCCCGCTGAAGCGCAGGTACGCGAGCGTCTCGGCGTCGACGGGGAAGATGCCGCAGGTCGCGCCGTACTCGGGCGCCATGTTCGCGATCGTCGCGCGATCGGCGAGCGGCAGTTGCGCGAGGCCCGGCCCGAAGAACTCGACGAACTTCCCGACCACGCCGTGCTTGCGCAAGAGCTGCGTGACGACGAGCACGAGATCGGTCGCGGTCGCGCCCTCGGGCAGCTTGCCCGACAGCTTCACGCCGACGACGTCGGGGATCAGCATCGACACCGGCTGGCCGAGCATCGCGGCCTCGGCCTCGATGCCGCCGACGCCCCAGCCGAGCACGCCGAGGCCGTTGATCATCGTCGTGTGCGAGTCGGTGCCGACGACGGTGTCGGGGTACGCCCACGCCGCGCCGTCCTGCGCGCCGCTCATCACGACGCGCGCGAGGTACTCGAGGTTGACCTGGTGCACGATGCCGGTGTCGGGCGGCACCGCGACGAAGTTCGACAGCGCGCTCTGGCCCCAGCGCAGGAACGCGTAGCGCTCCTTGTTGCGCTGGAACTCGAGCTCGGCGTTCGTCGCGAGCGCCGACGGCGAGCCGAACGCGTCGACCTGAACCGAGTGGTCGATCACGAGCTCGACCGGCTGCAGCGGATTGATGCGCTTCGGATCGCCGCCGAGCTTGCGCATCGCGTCGCGCATCGCCGCGAGGTCGACCACGCACGGCACGCCGGTGAAGTCCTGCAGCAGCACGCGCGCCGGCATGAACGCGATTTCCGCGCGCTCGGCGTCGACGGGCTTCCAGCGCGCCAGCGCCTCGATCTCCTCGGCGCGCACGACGCGGCCGTCCTCGCGCCGCAGCAGGTTCTCGAGCAGGATCCGCAGCGAGAACGGCAGCCGCGCGAGCTTGTGCCCGCGCTTCTCCAGCGCCGCGAGGCGCGCGATCTTCAGGGTCTTGCCGCCGACGGAGAGAGTGCCGTGGGATCCGAAGCTGTCAGCCATGGGTTCGAGGGCGCGCGCGGGTCAGAGGTCGCTGGGTTTCGAGCGCGACAAGATACGAAATCACACGCACCGCCGGACAGGCGTGAACCGCTGCGCGCGCGCGCCGTTCATCGCGCCCGCATGCCCAACTCGCGCAGTTCCAACGTCCGCATCCACTCGCGCGCCGCCGCCGTGGCGCTGCTCGCCGCGCTGCCGAGTTCGCTCGCGCGCGCGCAGCAGGTCAACCCCGCGACGGCGCAGCAACCGCCGCAGCAGACTCCGCAGACGACGTCGCCGACCGGCACCGGCCAGGACTGGACGCCGTGGCAGGACGACACCGAGCACCTGTCGTCGTGGGAGCTGCCGCCGATCGTCGTCAGCGCGGATGCCGGCGACCGGCTGTTCGAGGAGGACCGCGTCGGCAGCTACGGCCAGCCGCGCTGGACCGCCAAGCGCCTGTTCCCGACGACGCGCGTCTACGTCGTGCCCGAGGGCAAGGTCGAGGTCGAGCACTGGACGCGCGTGAAGACGCCGCGCGACGGCAAGACCACGGTCGAGAACCAGTACGAGATCGAGTTCGGCCTGCCGAACCGCTTCCAGCTCGACCTGTACTTCGTGACCGAGAAGACCGGCAGCGAGGGCGACCTCGACGTCGCCGAGCAGAAGTTCGAGCTGCGCTACGCGCTCGCCGACTGGGGCGTGATCCCGTGGAACCCGACGCTCTACGCGGAGTGGGTCGAGGTGAACGGCGGCGCCGACAAGATCGAGGCGAAGCTGCTGTTCGGCGACGAGCTCGCGCCGACCTGGCACTGGGGCGCGAACCTCGTGTACGAGCACGAGGTCAGCGGCGCGCTCGAGAGCGAGTACGAGCTGACGTTCGGCATCAGCCACACGCTCATCGACTCGAAGTTCGCGCTCGGCGCCGAGATGAAGGCCGCGCTGGTCGACGTGCACGGCGATCGCGGCGACTTCGAGGAATCGCTCGAGGTCGGCCCGAGCCTGCGCTACCAGCCGACGCCGAACTTGCACATCGACTTCGCACCGCTCGTCGGCATCGGTCACGACTCCCGCGAGTCGGACATCTATCTCGTCGTCGGATACGAGTTCTAGGGGGACTCGTCCGGAAGCTCCGTGCGGTGGCCCGCGCGTCCCGACAGAGACGCGCGGGTTTTTTTCGTTCGCGCAGGGCCGCGCGCGGACCCGCGCGTCAGGCGGGGCCGGGCGGGTTCTCGCGGAACCACTCCGCGATCCCCTGCATGGCCGGCTCGAACGGACCCGGCACCGACACGTTGAGCACGCCCGCGCGCACGTCGCCGCGGTTCTGGAAATCGTGCGTCGTTCCGCCGGGCACGAGCACGAACGAACCGCGCGGCGCGTCGAGCCAGCGCTCGCCGACGAGCACGCTCATCTCGCACTCGAGCACGTAGAACACGTCGTCCTCGTCGTGCGCGTGCGGGCCGGGCCCCTGCGTGTGCGGCTCGAGCCACCACTCGGAGATCGAGTAGCGCTGCGCGGTCTCCGCGCCGTCGGCCTTGAACACCGCGCGGATCCTCCCCATCGGGTAGTCGCGGCCGGCGCCGGGCAGCAGCACGACCGGCGCGCGCGCCGGCGGTCGATCGGAAAGCGTCATCGCGGCAGCGTAGCGCGAGATCGACCCGGCGACGTCAACCCGGCGAGTCGACCCTGCGAGTCGACCCTGCGAGTCAACCCAGCCGGATGTACGCGACCTGCGCGATCGCGACGAGCACCTCGTTCGCGTCGTAGATGTCGACGTGCACCGGCACCATCGTGCGGCCCGCCTTGATCACGCGCGCCTCGACGCGCACGTCGGTCAGGCACTTGGCCAGGAACCGGATCGACATGTCCGTCGTCGTGATCTTCGCGTCGGCGCCGGCGACGGTCAGCACGGCGAACGCGGCCGCGCTGTCGGCCGCCGTCATCAGGATGCCGCCGTGGAACGACTCGAAGATGCCGTCGTAGCGCGGGTCGCGCGGCACGCGCATCGAGACCTTGCCGGGTTCCGCCCCGAGCACGTCGAACTTCAGCGTCGCGTAGATCGGGATCGAGCGCAGGCGCGCGAAGACGGCGGACTTCTGGGCTTCGGTCAGCACTGCGTCGCTCATCGGGAGATCTCCGTTGCACGCGCGCCGTCGCCGACGCGATCGAGGGACACGCGGCGCGTGCCGGCGCGCAGCGCGAGCGCACCGACCAGCGCCGCTCCGCCGGCGATGCCGAGCAGCATGTCGAGCAGCGTGTCGCCGAGCCCGGCCTGCGCGTGCGTGCCGAGGTAGCGGTCGGACAGGAACTCGGCGAACTCCCACAACACGGTGGTCGTGCCGACGAGCGCGAGCACGAACAACACGTGCGTCAGCGCGTGGAACGGTGCGAGCACGCCGTGCCGACCGGCGAGGACGAGCGCGCGGTGGAAGAAGTACGCGATCGCGATGCCGCCGGCCGCGTGCATCGGCACGTCGAGCCACGGGTACGGGCCGTACAGGCCGAGGCCGCGCGACGCGATCATGTGCACGGTGAACACGAGGATCGGCGCCCACGCGGCGTCGCGAGTCGTGGCGAGGATCGTGGCGGCGAGCGGGGAGCGCATGCGGCGGCGGCTGACTCCAGCGCGCCGCGCGGAACGAGTCAAGCCGTGCGCGTGTCACGCGGCGTGCGCCGTTGCAATTCGAATCCGCTCCAGATCGGAAGCTCGACGCACAACGTTCCCGCGAAGAAGGCGCCCAGCGAGGCGACCCAGCCGAAGACCGCGAGCTGCATGTTCTCGCGCGGCTCGCACGCCGCGCAGATCAGGATCGGCAGCCAAGCGGACGCGAACAGGAACGGCACCGCCGTCGCCCAGCGCCGCCTTCGCAGGCACGCGGTGAGGAACACGAACGCGAAGACGGCGCTCGGTGTACCGAAGTACAGCACGTTGACGCCGGCGTTCGCGAGCCCGACCGCCGGTTCGACGACGAGCTTGGCGTGCAAGAGCGCCGTGCTCCACGCGCCCGTCAGCGCGATCACAGCAACCCTTGCATACCAGCCTGCGTCCATCGGAGCACTCGAGTCTCGCACGCCGCGGGCGAACGCGAAACACCCGCGGCGTGCGCCCTCGCGCTACGGCGCGCTCGCCGCGATCGCGTTGCTCGCGGCCCAGCCGAACGCGCCGGCCGGATCGATCAGCCACGCCTGCACCGTGATCTGCTGCCCCGGCGGCAGCGGCTGCACGAGCGACGGCGACAGGCTCGCGGTGCCCGCGCCGCTCGTCGGCGCGAAGAACGCGAAGTCCGGCGCCGGCACGAGCACACCGCCGAGGATCGGCAGCGAGAGCTGGCTCGCGCCGACGACGAACCACGCCGACGTGTTGCGCTTCGCGTTCGCGAGCGACCAGTGGATCGGCGCCGCGGGCACGAGGACTCCGCTGCCGGTGAGCAGCGGCACGCCGTTCACGCCGGCGAGGCCTTGGCCGAGATTCGCCCACAGGCCCGCGCCGGGCACGACCGCAACGGCGGCCGAGAACTCCGAAGTCGAACCGCTCGCGTCGAGCGTCGCCGTCGCGCTGACGAACCAACCCTGCGGCACGACCGCGGGCAGCGTCGCGTCGAACGCGGCGTTGCCGAGCGCGTTCGTCGCCACCGCCGTCGAGCCGAGGTACTGCTGGCCTTCGCCGAAGCCGCTCGCATCGAGTTGCGGCGACGCGAAGAACTCGAGCGTGAAGTTCGCCGACGCGCTGCTGTTCAGCGCGCCGACGACGCGCACGCTCGCCGCGTCCGCGGACGCCGACTGCAGCACCGGGTAGTTCTGCAGACCGTTCGGACCCGCGTCGAGATCGAGCGCGTCGTTCGCGCTCGGGCCCGCCGGGAACAGATCGATCCCGAGCAGCCCGTTCGAATGGATCGAGTTGCTCGACACGCGCACGCCCTGGATCGACGTCGTGAGGAACACGCCGGCCTGCTGGTTGAACGCGATCGTGTTGGCCTGGCCGGGCAGCGCGCCGCCGATCCGCGTGTCGAAGGCCGGAGCGCTGCCGGGGAACGACGCGTCGCGGATGCCGTAGTAGTTCGCGAGCGGCTGCTGGCCTGTCGCATCGGTTCCGATGCGGTTGCCCTCGATGCGCGTGCCGGAGCCCATGCCGTAGAGCTGGATGCCGGCGCCGAAGGTCTGGCCCGCGTAGTGCGGCCCCGCGCCCGGCACGACGATGCCGCTGATCAAGTTGTTGCGCACGATCGTGTTCGACGCGTTGGACTCGAGCACGATGCCCGCGGGGCCGGTCTGCGCGGCGGCGCTCATGCCATCGGCGCTGGTACCGATGTAGTTGCCCTCGACGATCGTGCCGTCGGCCCACGTGATCGCGACCTGCGCGCCGACCGGGAAACCCTCCTCGCCGTAGTGGCCCGCGCCGGCGATCACGTTGCGCTCCGCCGCCGTCGTGCCGCCGATGCGATTGCCGTTCGCCGTGCTCGTGAACTGACTGCCGCGCACCGCGACGCCGTGCCACGAACCGCTCAGCTTGTTGCCGAGCACGAGGTTGCCGACCGCGGGCGCGTCGATGCGCACGCCGTCGTTGCCCGACGAGAGTACGTTGCCTTCGCCGGGCTGCGTGCCGCCGACGACGTTGCCCGTCGCCGGCGCGCCGCCGAAACCGCCGCTGATGTAGACGCCCGAGTACAGCGGCCCCCAGATCGTGCAACCGACGACGCGGTTGCCGTTGCCGACGAGCTGCACCCCGTGGCCGCGCTGCACGACGCGATCGAGCCCGCGCACGACGCAGCCGTCGCCGGTGACGTAGATCGACGCCACGCTCCAGGCGTTCGGCTCGAGGCCGAAGATCCCGACTTCGCCGCCCGCTGGATTGGTGTTCCCCGTGAACGCGGTCTGCGTGCTGAAGTCGACGGTCGTCGCGTCGTCGCTCAGCAGGAAGATCCCGAACTCCTGCCGCAGCAGCGCCTGCTTCGGGTCGAGCCACCACTTCGAGCTCGGGATCGCGAACGCGATCGTCTGCGGGCCCGGCGTGTTGTTCGCGGCGAGACAGGCCTCGCGGAACGACACCTCGCCGTCGGGACCGGGCAACTGCGCGACGGTCTGCGGCGCCGCGAAGTCGACCGCATCGTCGCAGGTGTTCACCGCGACCGTCTGCGCGGCGAGCGCACTCGAGAGTGCAGTCGAGAGCGCGAGCACGAACGAGCGATGGAAGTGAGAACGGGATGACTCGGCCATGGGATGCTCCAGTGGGTGGGAATGCTCGCGCGTTGGCAGCGAGCCGGTTTCAGGGCGCGCTCGCCGCGATCGCGTTGCTCGCGGCCCAGCCGAACGCGCCGGCGGGATCGATCAGCCACGCCTGCACCGTGATCTGCTGCCCCGGCGGCAGCGGCTGCGCGAGCGACGGCGACAGGCTCGCGGTGCCCGCGCCGTTCGTCGGCGCGAAGAACGCGAAGTCCGGCGCCGGCACGAGCACGCCGCCGAGGATCGGCAGCGAGAGCTGGCTCGCGCCGACGACGAACCACGCCGACGTGTTGCGCTTCGCGTTCGCGAGCGACCAGTGGATCGGCGCCGCGGGC
>SCVU01000371.1 GCA_004296785.1 Planctomycetota bacterium | reverse complement strand
CTCGGCATGGCCGGCGGCGGCGCGGCGGGCGAGCTGCTCGTCGATTTGTCGAGCGGCGGCTTCACGCTCGGCGGCGGTGCGTGGGCCGGCGCGGGAACGCCGGTCGTGTGGAACGCGGCGCTGCCGGCGCAGTGGAGCTTGTACGGCGCGTCGTTCTATCTGCAGGGCGCGCTGATCGATGCGAGCCCGTCCGCGGATCCGGTCGTCGGCTTGAGCAACGGCGTGCGATTGGTCGTCGGCGGCTAGCACGCCAGCGCTCGCCCCTGCGATCGGCGGCCGCGGCGCGCTGCCAGCGCTCCGCGAGCCGTCGCGTTACGATCGCGGCAGCCCCGCCGCGGAGCTTTCGCCGCATGCCTGCCCAACCTGTTCGAGACCACGTCCGTCGCGCGAACCGGTGCGCTGCGCTGCTCGCGCTCGTCGCCGTCGTCCTGCCCGCGAGCGCTCGAGCGCAGACCGGCATCCGCGGCGTTGGACGTGTCGCGTTCGACAGCAGCTACAACGTCGAGACGTTCACCAGCGTGTCGGCGGGTCCGAGCAACGTGATCGCGCTGCGCCCGAACGGCACGTTGGTCGCGTGGGGATCGAACACCGGCAAGCAGTGCGAGGTGCCCGCACCGCCGCCCGGCCTCTCCTTCACGCAAGTGGAAGCGGGTTCGCTCGGATTGCTCAGCAACGGCACGCTGCACGACTGGGGCGCGGCTCGACCGAGCGCAGTCCACGGACTGCCGCTGCCGGCGGGACTCACGTACGTTGAACTCGCGGCCAGCAAGTCGGGCGGCGCTCACATCCTGGCGCGCCGCAGCAACGGCAGCGTCGTCGCGTGGGGCAACAACGCGACGGGGGCGTGCGACGTTCCGCCGCTGCCGAGCGGGCAGAGCTACACGCGCATCGCCGCCGGCGGTTCGCACGCAGCCGCGTGTCGCAGCGACGGTGCGCTCCTCGCGTGGGGCGCGAACGCCGCGGGGCAGTGCAACGTCCCCCCGTTGCCGGCGGGACTGAGCTACGTCGCCGTCGCGGCGGGAGCCGTTCACACGCTCGCGTTGCGCAGCGACGGCTCGCTCGCCGCGTGGGGCGGCAACAGTTTCGGGCAGTGCAACGTGCCGCCGCCGCAGCCGGGCAATCCGTTCGTCGCGATCGCGGCGGGCATGTTCCACAGCCTCGCGTTGCGCAGCGACGGCACGATCGTCGGCTGGAGCGAGAACGGCGACGGCGCTTGCACGGCGCCGCCGCTGCCTGCGGGCGTCGCGTACGTGCAGATCTCCGCGGGGAGCGCATTCTCCGTCGCGCGCCGCAGCGACGGCAGAGTCGTGTGCTTCGGCTTGAACGAGAGCTGCCAGTGCAACGTGCCGCGCTTGCCCGACGGCGTCGAGTACGTGCAGGTCGCGGCATTCGAGTACACCCGCTGGCTCGCGCGCTGCAGCGACGGCTCGCTCGTCGCGTGGGGCGCACCGAACTTCGGTCAGCTCCTCGTGCCGACGGCCCCGCCCGGCGTGAAGTACGTCGGCATCGCGATCGGCTACACGCACTCGCTCGCGTTGCGCAGCGACGGAGCGATCGACGGCTGGGGCCTGAACTCGAGCGGGCAGTGTGTTGCGCCGCCATTGCCGCCCGGCGTCGAGTACGTCGCCGTCGCGGCCGGCCATGCGCACTCGCTCGCGCTGCGCAGCGACGGTGTGCTCGCGGCCTTCGGCGAGAACGGCTCCGGTCAGTGCAACGCGCCGCCGCTGCAGCCCGGGTTGCCGTTCCTCGAGATCGATGCCGGTGCGCATCACTGCATCGCGCGGCGCGCGGACCAGACGCTCGTCGCTTGGGGGCTCAACTTGCAGCAGCAGTGCAAGCTGCCGCCGCTGCCGCTCGGGACCGGGTACGTCGAAGGCGCGGCCGGCCACACGCACTCGGTCGAGTTGCGCACCGATGGCGTCGTCGTGCACAACGGCGCGTTCGCGCAGGGGACGATCGATCCGCCTGCGCTTCCGGCGGGGACCGCTTGCATGCAGCTGTCCGCGGGCGCGGAGCATTCGGTCGCGCGGCTCAGCGATGGTTCGATCGTGGGTTGGGGACAGAACTACTGGCACGAGTGCAACGTGCCGCCGCTGCAACCGGGCCTCGCGTACGTCGACGTCTGCGCCGCCGATGACGTCACGGTCGCCAGCTACGCGCCCGCGCCCGCGGCGGCCGTCGTCCCGTACGGTTGCGGAATGAACCCGTCCGGCAGCCTGGTCCTGCGCAGTGGAGCGCCGCGGCTGGGCGAGACGATCGAGTTCTCGCTCGGCAACCCGCTGTTCACGCAGTCCGCCGGCTCGCTCGGATACATCGAGCTGCGCGCGGCGCCCGCTCCGGGCTACCCGTGCGGCCTCGCGATTCCCGGCGCGGGGATGGCCGGCGGCGGCGCCTCGGGAGAGTTGCTGCTCGATCTGGCGAGTGCGGGCGCGAGCTTCGTCAGCGGACCTTGGTTCGCGGTCGGGTCCGTCGATGCGACGCTCGCGATTCCGGCCGACCCGGCCTTCCACGGCGCGACGTTCTACCTGCAGGGCGCGCGCGTCGATCCGTTTCCGGGCGTCGATCCCGTCGTCGGGCTGAGCAACGGTCTGCGCGTGATCGTCGGCAGCTGAGCGCGCGAACGACCGCGCGAGCGCGCACCCTTGCGGACCCTCGCGACACCGTTAGCATCGACGGCGGAATCCGCGCGGCGCGCTCGCAGCTCGCACCGTCCCCGGCGCGCCGCGCGGAACGCAGTCCCTCTCGCCCCACGGAGATCGCGATGCCCCACAGTGCTCGCCTCGTTCGCGCGTCGTTCGCCTGCCTCGGAGTCGCCAGTTGCGCCGCGTTCGCGGGCGGCGGTTCGCACGCCGCCGCGCAGTCAGGCATCCGCGGCTGGGGCGCGTACGTGTTCGACAGCCAGTGGAGCGCCGACGCGTTCGTCGAGATCGCGGCCGGCATGCAGAACACGATCGCGCGGCGCGCCGACGGCTCCGTCGTCATGTGGGGATCGAACTCGGATGGCTTCACCGGCGTCGAGAAGTGCGTGGTGCCGCAGTTGCCTGCGGGCGTCGTCTACGAGGAGATCTCGTGCGCGGGTCAGTACGCGCTCGGACGCCGCAGCGACGGCCTCGTGATCGCGTGGGGGCTCAACCCGCAGGTGCACGCGGTGCCGCCGCTGCCCGCGGGCGTTTCGTACGTCGACGTCGAGGCCGGCTCGTTCCACGCGCTCGCGCTGCGCAGCGACGGCGCGCTCGTCGCTTGGGGCGACAACAGCTTCGGACAATGCAACGTCCCCGCGCTGCCGGTCGGGTTGAGCTACGTCGAGATCGCGCCGGGCCACCTGCACTCGCTCGCGCGCCGCAGCGACGGCTCGGTCGTCGCGTGGGGCAGCAGCATCGGCGCGGGACTGGCCGTGCCCGCGCTCCCCGCGGGTCTCTCCTACGTCGAAATCGACGCGGGCCAGAGCGCGAACGCCGCGCGGCGCAGCGACGGCTCGGTCGTGTGCTGGGGCAGCACGCCGCTCAGCGTGCCGGCGCTGCCGGCCGGAGTCGGCTACGTCGACGTGTCGGCGGGCGGTTCGCACGTCATCGCGCGGCGCAGCGACGGCGTCACCGTCGCGTGGGGCAGCAACGTCCACGGCCAGTGCGACGTGCCGGCGCTCCCCGCGGGCCTCGAGTACGTGGAGATCGAGGCCGGCACGATGCACACGGCGGCGCGCCGCAGCGACGGGCGCGTCAGCTCGTGGGGGAGCGGCCTGGCCGCGAACCCGCCCGCGCTCGACGCGGGCGCGAGCTACGTCGAAGTCGCGACCGGCGCGCAACACTCGCTCGCGCGGCGCAGCGACGGCTCCGTCGTCGCGTGGGGCGCGCGCGACTTCGGCATGTGCGATGTCCCGCCGCTCGCGGCCGGGCTGAGCTACGCGGAAGTCGCCGCTGGTCGCTTCCACTCGGTGGCGCGGCGCAGCGACGGTACGGTCGTCGCCTGGGGTTCGAACCAGTCCGGCCAGTGCAACGTGCTGCCGTTGCCGGCGGGCGTGCAGTACGTCGAGATCGCGGCCGGCGAGTCGCACACGCTCGCGCGGCGCAGCGACGGCTCCGTCGCGGCCTGGGGTCTGAACAGCACCGGCCAGTGCAACGTCCCGCCGCTGCCGGCGGGCCTCGTGTACGTCGAGATCGCGGCCGGTCACGCGCACAGTCTCGCGCGGCGCAGCGATGGTTCGATCGTGCTGTGGGGCGAGGAACCGGGCAATCAGCCGCTGCCTGCGCTGCCGTCCGGTGTCGCGTACGTCGAGCTCGCGGCCGGTTCGAACCACTCGCTCGCGCGGCGCAGCGACGGCGAGCTCGCCGCGTGGGGCGAGAACAACGAAGGCCAGCTCGACGCGCCGCCGCTGCCCGCCGGCGTCGCGCTCGTCGAGATCGCGGCCGGCGGCTACCGCGTCTACACGGAGGAGACCGGGCACTCGCTCGCGCGCCTGAGCGACGGTTCGATCCTCGCGTGGGGCTCGAGCTCCTCGATGCAGTTGCAAGTGCCCGCGCTGGCCGCGGGACTCGTGTGGGTCGAGCTCGAAGCGGGGCAGGAGACCTCGGTCGCGCGCTACGCGGCGGCGACGGCGGCGAGCGCGACGGCCTACGGCTGCGGCGTGAATCCCGCGGGCAGCCTCGTCGTCGCGAGCGGCGCGCCGACGCTCGGAGGCGTCGTGCAGCTCGCGCTCGACAATCCGCTCGGCACGCAGGCCGCGGGCTCGCTCGCGTTCCTCGCGATCAAGTCGGCGCCGGCGTTCGGATTCCCGTGCGGCCTCGCGCTGCCCGGGTTCGGCATGGCGGGCGGCGGCGCCGCGGGCGAGTTGCTGATCGACATCGGCGCCGCGGGTCCGAGCTTCCTCGCCGGCGCGTGGGCGGGCGCGGGCCAACCGGTCGGCTTCGACGCGGCGGTGCCGTTCGACTGGAACTTGTACGGCGTGTCGCTGTACGTGCAGGGCGCGCTGATCGATCCGAGCGCCGGGGCCGATCCGGTCGTCGGACTGACCGCGGCGCTGCGACTCGTCATCGGGAGCTGAGCGGGAGCGGAGCGGGAGTCGGGCGCGCGCGCACCGCGCGCGCTTGCCAGCCATCGGCGGGCGCCTACCATGGGCGTCCCCGCGCGAGCTCGCGCGGCCCATCCACCAGCCCGGGTCCGGCGCTGCCGTGTCTCGGGACGTCCCCCGGAGCCTGCCCGATGACCGTTTCTCCTGCGTCGATCCGGAACATCGCCTTCGTCGGCCACCCGTCGGCCGGCAAGACCACGCTGGTCGACGCGCTCGCTCATGCGCTCGGCGCGTCGGAGCGCAAGGGCTCGGTGGCCGACAAGACGAGCATCTGCGACACGGAGCCCGAGGAGCAGGAGAAGGGCCACACGCTGCAGATGAAGACGGTGCACGCCAAGCACGGCGGGCTGCTCTTCAATCTGCAGGACACGCCGGGTTATCCGGACTTCGTCGCCGACGCGCTGTCGGGGATCTACGGCTCCGATCTCGTCGTCGGCGTCGTCAGCGCGTCGAGCGGCGTGACCTTCAACCTGCGCAAGAAGCTCGAGCTCGCGGCCGAGCTGCACCGCGGCCGCGCGATCGTCATCACGCACCTCGACGATCCCAATGCGGACTTCGACGCGCTGGTCGAGAAGCTGCAGGCCGCGATCGGCCCGCAGTGCGTGCCGTTCGAACTGCCCGACGGCAGCGCCTCGGGCTTCCACAAGGTCACGAACGTGCTCGAAGGCGGCGAGGTCGAGTACCGGCGCCAGCTGATGGACCGCGTGATGGACGGCTGCGAGGACGGCGCGCTGCTCGAGCGCTACCTCGAGACCGAGAAGCTCACCGACGCGGAGCTGCACACGCACCTGCCGGCGGCGATCGAGAAGGGCACGCTCGTGCCGATCCTCGTCTGCAATCCCGTCAGCGCGCTCGGCCTGCCCGAGATCCTCGAGTTCTTCCGCGAGTACGCGCCGAGCCCCGAGACGCTGCCGACGTTCAAGCTGAAGGACGGCGGCGCGCCGATCCCGCTCGAGCCCACGGGCGAGCTGCTCGGCGTCGTGTTCAACGTCCGCTCCGACCCGCACGTCGGCAAGGTCTGCCTCGCACGCATCCTGCGCGGCACGCTCAAGGCCTCCGATCACATCGAAGGGCCGCGCGTGACCGGCAAGGGCGAGAAGGCGGGCGGCCTGTTCCACCTCGTCGGCGGCAAGAAGCGCGAGCCGACGGACGCGGCCGTGGCCGGCGAGATCGTCGCGTTCTCGAAGGTCGAGG
>SCVU01000370.1 GCA_004296785.1 Planctomycetota bacterium | reverse complement strand
CCCGCGCTCGGCGCCGACGAGCGGCGCCGGCGGCTCGCCGGCTGGCGCCGCGCGGTCGAACGCGTGCGCGGCTAGCGGCGCGCGAGCGGCCGCGCGGCTCAGCGGCGGCCCCGATATGCACATTCCTTCCGACCCCGGCGCGGCGCGCGCCAGCCGGAACAGGCACCCCGGCCGAATTGCGATTTCCTAGCGAATCGACGCGCGCTCGCTGTCGATACGTCCTGCGGGGAAAGTCAGACCGGTTCCGTGGGGGGACCGGGCGGAAAGGGCTCACATGCGGAAGCAACGACTCCGGATCCCTCGGAAGAGGGCCGGGCAACGGCACGGGTTCTCGCTCATCGAAACGATGATCGGGATCACGGTCGTGATGATCGCGATGATGGCGTCGCTCGCCAGTCAGATCGCGGCGTCGAACCTGCAGCGCTCGAGTCGCGAGACGAACCAGGCGGTGATGGACCTGAAGGCGTGCATGGACGAGATCCTCGTCCAGCCGCCGGCGGCGCTGCCCGCCGCGGGAACGCCGTACGCCGACAACGGGCTGATCGCCGCGTACACCGATCTGCACCTGTCGGGCGAGCAGATCCGCGTCGACTACCCGGGCTACGTCGCGGGCGGCGCCGTGCCGAATCCGCTGACGATCGTGCTGACGCTGACGTGGACCGATTACGCCGGCCGCGCGCGCGAGCTCACCCTGTCCTCGATGAAGACGCAGTGAAGCCATGAAGCACACTCGACCCGAATCTCGCTCGCGTCGCGCGGGCTTCACGATCACCGAGATGGCGATCTCCGCGGTGGTGCTGCTGATCCTCGGCGCGGGCATCGCGCAGTCGAGCGGTGCGCTGCGCCAAGCGATGACCGGCGGCCAGGCGGCCGACGTGCAGATGACCGACGCGATCTCCGCGCTCGACGCGATCCGTGCGGACCTGATGTCGTCCGGGTTCGTCGACGAGTTCCCGCACACGTTCGCCAAGGGCGTCGCGGGCGCGGGCTTCGAGATCCACAACCACCAGCCGGCCGCCAAGCACGCGAAGGGCAACGACCCGGCCGCCGGCGACGATCGCGAGATCGTCTTCGCGCGCCCGGCGGATGCCGACGGCGACGGCGTGCCGGACATCGACGGCGTCGGCAACCTCGTGTGGGACGGCGCCCAGTACAGCTTCGTGCGCGTCGACGACGCGACCGGCACGCCGGTGCTCGAGCGGCGCATCGACGGCGTCACCGACCGCGTGCTCGCGCGCAACGTCGAGCGCGTGCAGTTCGAGACACAGACCGACGACGCGTCGGTCCCGGCGCAGACCGTGCGCGTCACGCTGCACATGCGGCGGACGACGCCCGGAGGGGGCGTGCAGAAGTACTTCGCGCAGTCGATGGTCAAGCTGCGCAACGAATAGGGCAGGAGGAGTCAAACCATGATCGTTCGCAATCTTCACAACTGGCGTTTCTCGATTCCGTCGCACTCCGCGCGCACCGACCGGCGCGGCTCCGCGCTGATGTTCGCGGTGATCGGCGTCTTCGGCGCCGCCGCCGCCGTTTCCGTTCTCGTCTCGACCT
>SCVU01000047.1 GCA_004296785.1 Planctomycetota bacterium | reverse complement strand
GCGCGCGATTCGGAGCCGAGCGAGCAGGACTGGAGCTCGTTCGTCGAGCTGCGCCTGCCGCTGTTCTCGGCCGGTCGCATCCGCGCCGGCGTGCGCGACGCGCTGTCGCGGTTGCGCGAGGCGCGCGCCGAGCACGCGCGCGCCGCGCGCGCGGTGCGCCGCGACTGCGAGATCGCGCACGAGAACCTCGCGGCGTCGAAGGTGCGCGTGGCCGAGCTCGGCGTGCGCCTGGCGGCGGCGCGCGACGCGTTCGCGCAGGCCGAGAGCCTGTACGACGCCGGCTTCGGCACGAACCTCGAGCGGCTCGTCGCGCAGGACCAGCAGCTCGCCGCCGAGCTCGAGCTCGAGAGCGCGCGCCTCGAGGCGCAGGAGCGCGAGCTCGCGCTGCTCGGCGCGCGCGGCGAGCTCGGCGCATGGATCGGATTCGCGCGCGCGCTGCCGCCCGCCGAGCCGGCAGCGAACGTGCAGGAGGCGCAGCGTGCAGTGGCTCGCTGAGGTCTGCATCCGCCGGCCGGTATTCGCGACGATGCTGACGCTCGCGCTGTGCGTGTTCGGCGTCGTCGGCTACGTCAACCTGTCGGTCGATCGCTACCCGTCGGTCGACCTGCCGAGCGTGCGCGTGCAGACGCGCCTGCCCGGCGCCGCGCCGGAGGAGGTCGAGTCCGAGGTCTCGGACGTGATCGAGGAGGCCGTCAACACGGTCGCCGGCATCGACCAGTTGCGCTCGATCTCCGGTTCGGGCTCGTCGATCGTGCTCGCGACCTTCGATCTCGACCGCGACATCGACGTCGCGGCGCAGGACGTGCGCGACCGCGTGTCGAACGTCGTCAACCGGCTGCCCGAGGAGGCCGAGGCGCCGATCGTCGCGAAGGTCGACAACGACTCGGAGCCGGTGCTGACGATCGCGCTGACCGGCGAGCGCTCGGTGCGCGAGTTGACAGAGCTCGCCGACCACACGCTGCGCGTCGCGTTCGAGCGCGCCGACGGCGTGGGGGAGGTGCGCATCGTCGGCGGCGCCGAGCGCACGATGAACGTGTGGCTCGACGCGGATCGCCTGCTCGCGCACGGGATCCCGGTGACCGCGGTGCGCGACGCGGTGCTCGCGCAGAACTCCGACGTGCCGGGCGGCAACGTCACCGCGACGGACACCGAGCGCAGCCTGCGCACGCTCGGCAAGCTGACCGACGAGCAGGGGTTCGCGGAGCTCGTCGTCGCGACCGTCGACGGCGTGCCGGTGCGCGTGCGCGACATCGGCCGCGCCGAGGACGGCACCGCCGAGCGGCGCACGATCGGGCGGCTCGACGGCCGGCCGGTGGTCGTGCTCGAGATCGTGCGTCAATCCGGCGCGAACACGGTCGAAGCGATCGAGAGCGTGCGCGCGCTGCTGCCCGCACTCCGCGCGCAACTGCCCTCCGACGTGCAGATGGAGGTGATCCGCGACCAGTCGCGCTATATCTACGCGGCGCTCGACGAGATCAACGTGCACCTCGTGCTCGGCAGCGTGCTCGCGAGCCTGGTCGTGCTCGCGTTCATGCGCAGCTGGCGCTCGACGCTGATCGCGGCGCTGGCGATCCCGACCTCGGTGCTCGCGACGTTCGGCGTGATGTGGGCGCTCGACTTCACGCTGAACAGCGTGACGATGCTCGCGCTCGTGCTGATGGTCGGCATCGTGATCGACGACGCGATCGTCGTGCTCGAGAACATCTTCCGCTACGTCGAGGAGCGCGGGATGGCGCCGCGCGAGGCGGCGCGCGAGGCGACGCGCGAGATCGGCCTGGCGGTGATGGCGACGACGCTGAGCCTGGTCGTGATCTTCGTCCCCGTCGCGTTCATGTCGAGCATCGCGGGCCGCTTCCTGTTCCAGTTCGGGATCACGGCGGCGGTCGCGGTGATGGTCAGCCTGTTCGTCTCGTTCACGCTGACGCCGATGCTCGCCGCGCGCTGGCTGCGGCCGGCGCGAGGCGCGGCGGCCGGCCACGCGGGCGGCGGCTCGCGCGCCGGCTGGTACCGCCGCGTCGAGGGCGGCTACGGCAAGCTGCTCGCGCTCGCGCTGCGGCGGCGCTTCGTCACGACGCTGCTCGCGCTGCTCGTGATCGCGAGCGCGATCCCGCTGTTCGGCGCGGTGCGCCAGGAGTTCGTGCCGAGCGACATCGACGAGGCCGAGTTCAGCATCAACGTCAACGCGCCGGAGGGCACGAGCCTCGCGGCGCTCGACTCCGCGATGCACGAGATCGAGGCCGAGATCTCCGCCGTGCCCGGCGTGCGGCACGTGCTGACCACGAGCGGCAGCGGGTTCCTCGGGCAGATCAACCAGGCCAACGTCTACGTGCGCATCGCGCCGCACGAGGAGCGCCGGCTGTCGTTCTCGCGCGCGTGGTCGGCGCTGCTCGCCGGCGATCCGGGCGCCGCGTTCCGCGGCAACTACACGCAGACCGAGCTGATGTCCGCGCTCGACGCGCGCCTGGCGCGCTTCCGCTCGCTGCGCATCCAGGTGCGCAACTTCCAGTCGTTCAACATCGGCGGCGGGCCGTTCGACCTCGACTTCGTGATCCGCGGGCCGGAGATCTCGAAGCTCTACGAGGCCGCCGAAGGCCTGCGCTCGCGCGCGATCGAGGCCGGCGGCTTCCGCGGCCTCGACACCTCGCTGCGCATCAACAAGCCCGAGCTCGTCGTCGACATCGATCGGATGCGCGCGGCGGACCTCGGGATCAGCGCGCGCGACGTCGGCACCGCGCTGCGCCTGCTCGTCGGCGGCGCCGAGGAGGTCTCGCGCTTCCGCGATCCGCAGACCGGCGAGAGCTACGACGTGCGGCTGCGGCTGTCCGAGGAGCACCGCGATCGCGCCGACCTCGTCGAGCGACTGCACCTGTCGAACGCGCGCGGCGACCTCGTCCAGCTCTCCAACATCGCGTCGCTGCGGCCGACGCTCGCGCCGAGCCGCATCGACCGCCTCGATCGGCAGCGCATGGTCTCGGTGCGCGGCGGAGTCGCGCCGGGCTTCGCGCTCGGCGACCGCATCGAGGTGCTCACCGGGCTCTCGCAGGAGCTCGATCTGCCCGCGTCGTACAGCACCGTGCTCGCCGGGCGCAGCCGCGAGATGGCGAAGACGTTCCGCGAGTTCTACATCGCGCTCGGGCTGTCGATCGTCTGCATGTACCTGATCCTCGCGTCGCAGTTCGAGAGCTTCGTGCACCCGTTCACGATCCTGCTCTCGCTGCCGCTGTCGGTGCCGTTCGCGCTCGCCTCGATGTGGGCGACCGACTCGACCGTCAATCTCTACTCGGCGCTCGGGATCCTCGTGCTCTTCGGCGTGGTGAAGAAGAACTCGATCCTGCAGATCGACCACGCGAACGGGTTGCGCGCGAGCGGGCTCGAGCGGACGGAGGCGATCCTGCGCGCGAACCGCGACCGGCTGCGGCCGATCCTGATGACGACGCTGACCTTGATCGCGGGGATGCTGCCGCTCGCGCTCGGCTCGGGGCCGGGCGCCGAGGAGCGGCGCGCGGTGGCGATCGTCGTGATCGGCGGGCAGAGCCTGTGCCTGCTGATCACGCTCGTCGTGACGCCGGTCGCGTACACGCTGTTCGACGATTTCGGCGCGTGGTTCCGCAGGCGGCGCGCGTAGCGCAGACTGCGCGGCATGAACACGCGCCAGCTCGTCCTCGCGCTCGCACTCGCCGCCCCGCTGGCCTGCAAGGCGCTCGATCCGAGACCGAGCGCGCCCGCACCCGCGCTGCGCAGCGAGCTCGCACCGCTCGCGCCGATGTGCGGTCGCACGTGGGTCGCGCAGTTCCCAAAGGGCGGGCTCAGCGACACGCAGACCTACGAGCCTCTGCTCGGCGGACAATTCATCCGCAACGAGCACGCGGTCGCCGACGCGAGCGGCAAGGTCGTCTACTCGGGCGAGACGATCTACGGCTGGGACGCGCCGACTTCGACGCTGCGCTGGTGGTACTTCAACGCGACGGGCGGCTGGATCGACGGGACGATCGAGCGCGCGGCGGACGGTTCGCTCGTGTTCGACGGCGTCAACCACGCGGGCGGCACGCAGACGGCGAAGGTGCGCTCGAGCTCGAAGTTCGACGCCGACGGGCGCCAGCTCGTCACGACTTGGTTCTGGCGCGACGGCGCGTGGGTGCCGGAGCGCGAACTCGTCTACGCGCCGCGGCGCTGACGCCACTGGAAGTCGCGCTCCCGGAACGTCTTGCGAGGCGCCGGGGAACGGAACGCGACCGCCCGCGCTATCCTGCGCGCCCGCTCGAGAGACTTCATGTCCGCCGATCCGTTCCACGGCAAGACGCCGCCGCACAACTCCGACGCCGAACGCAGCCTGCTCGGCGCGCTGCTGCTCGAGTCCGACCGGATGGTCGAGGTCGCCGACGTCGTGCGCCCCGAGGACTTCTACGAGCGCCGCAACGGCCTCGTCTTCGACGCGATGCTCGGCCTCGCCGAGCGCAGCACGCCGATCGATCCGGTCTCCGTCGGCGAAGCGCTGCGGGCGCGCGGCCAGTTCCAGGAGGTCGGCGGCAACGAGCACCTGCTCGAGCTGCTCGCCGCCGTCACGTCGACTGCGCACGCGACCTACCACGCGCGCGTGATCAACGAGACCGCGCTGTTGCGCCGCCTCGCGCGCGAGGCGCAGGAGATCGTCGGCGCCGCGCTCGACGCGCGCCCCGACGGCGATTCGGTCGCCAACCTGCTCGACGAGAGCGAGCACCGGATCTTCTCGCTCAACCAGAGCCGCGACCGCTCCGACGCCAAGTCGATGGAGGAGATCCTCGTCGAGGCGATGAAGCGCATCGACATGTCGCGCGGCGGCCCGAGCGGCATCGTCACCGGCTACTACGACCTCGACGCGAAGACCTGCGGCCTCAACAAGGGCGACATGATCGTGATCGCCGCGCGGCCCGGCATGGGCAAGACCGCGATGGCGCTGAACCTGCTCGAGCGCGCGGCGCTGCACGAGCAACCGGCACTCGGCCACCCGGCGAAGGTGCTGATGTTCAGTCTCGAAATGGGCCAGATCGACCTCGTGCAGCGCATGCTCGGCGCGCGCGCCGGCGTCGAGTCGATGCGCATGCGCGAGAAGCGCCTGTCGATGGAGGAGCGCGACGCGCTCGTCTCGGCGGCCGACGAGCTGAACCGCGCGCAGGTGTGGATCGACGACTCGCCCGGCATGACGATGCTCGCGCTGCGCTCGCGCGCGCGCCGGCACATGCACAAGCACGGGCTCGACATGATCGTCGTCGACTACCTGCAGCTCATGTCGCACCCGAAGGCCGAGAGCCGGCAGATGGAGATCAGCTATATCTCGCGCTCGCTCAAGGGGCTCGCGCGCGAGCTCGAGATCCCGGTGATCGCGCTGGCACAGCTCAATCGCGGCCTCGAAGTGCGCGCGGGCGGCGACAAGACGCCGCGCCTGGCCGACCTGCGCGAGTCGGGCTCGATCGAGCAGGACGCCGACATGGTCGTGCTGCTGCACCGGCCCGAGAAGTACCTGCGGCCCGAAGAGGTCACCGAGGAGGTGCGCGGGCTCGCCGAGTTGCACATCGCGAAGCACCGCAACGGCCCGACGGGCATCGTGAAACTGCAATTCTTCGACAGTACGATGCGTTTCGAGAACCGCAGTCCGGTCGTCGAGCCGGTCGCTCCGTAGCCGCCGCTCACGCCTTTGGCACCGTCGCTCCGCGCCCTCACTCCGGCCCTGATCCTCGCGTGCGCGCTCGGCACGCGAGCGGCCGCGCAGCAGACGGGGGCGTCGCAAACGGGCACGTCGCAGCCGGCCGCGCCGCAGACGCAGCCGGCGGACGGAGCTCCGCAGGGGCCGCGCATCGTCGCGCTGCGCGTCGAGGGCGCCAATCGCGCGACGCCCGAGCAGATCCTCGGCGTGCTGCGCCTGTCGGTCGGCGGCACGCTCGATCTCGCGGCGCTCGACGCCGGCATCGAGGAGCTGTGGCAGTCGTTCCGCACGCGCGCGACCGTGCTGCGCGCGGAGCGCCCCGGACCCGACGGCGGCGGCGTCGAACTGCTCGTGCAGGTCGTCGAGATCCCGATCGACCTCGAGCCGCGCTTCGTCGGCAACGTCAAGATCGAGACGAAGCGCATCCTCGAGTGGGCGCAGCTCGCCGAGACCTCCGAGCTCTTCGTGTCCGACGCGGGCCGCGTGCGCGACCGGCTGATCGAGGGTTACCGCCAGGAGGGCTTCTACTGGGCCGACGTGAAGATCGTCGAGCGCGAGCCCGGACCGAATCTCGCGGCGGACGTGATCTTCGAGATCCAGGAGGGCCCGCGCGTCAAGGTCAAGGACGTCGTGCTGCACGGCAATCGCGCGCTACCCGACGGCGGCAGCCTGCTCACGACGGGCGGCCTCAAGGACCTCGCCGACGTGCACCTCGACGAGAGCCGCTTCTTCGGCTTCTTCCGCGACGACTACGTCGAGGAGGAGCTCGACGCGGACCTGCTCGCGATGCGCCAGGTGTACCGCGACCGCGGCTACCTCGACGCGGTCGTCGAGCTGCAGCGCCTGGAGTTCAACGACGCGCGCGATCTCGTCACGATCCACGTCGCGATCGACGAAGGACCGCTGTACACGGTCGAGAGCGTCGAGCTGCAGGGCGTCGTGCCGGCGCAGGAGGGCGACGGCCTGCTGCTCGCGCCGCTCGTGTTCCCCGAGGCGGAGTTGCACGGCCTGCTCGAGCTCGCGCCCGGCGCGCCGCTGCGCCGCCGCGTGATCGACAAGGACCGCATCGCGCTGCGCGACTACTACGGCGAGCGCGGCTACCCGACGCACGAGTCGCTGCCGAAGGGCGAGGGCTGGACCTTCGAGGAACCCGAGCTCTCGATCGATCCGGCGACGAAGCGCGTGCGCGTCACGTACCGGCTCGCGCAAGGGGAGAAGCAGTTCCTGCGCGAGATCCTGTTCCACGGCGCGGAGAACACGCAGGACCGCGTGATGCGCCGCCTGGTCACGCTGAATCCCGGTGAGCAGGCCGACCTGAAAGAGATCTACAAGAGCCTCAATCGCCTGCGCGGCACCGGCTACTTCACCGACGCGCGCGATCCGAGCCGGCCGGTCGAACCGCGCGTGCGCTTCAAGGAGACCGGCAAGAGCGGCTGGAAGGATCTCGAGTTCCTGCTCGAGGAAGGCGACGTGCTCGGCACGTCGTTCAGCATCGGCGCCGGCGGCAGCTTCGGCGTGTTCGGCACGGTGCAGGTCTCGCTGCGCAACTTCGACCTCGCCGACGTGCCGGAGTCGTGGGCTCCGTGGGACGTCGTGCAGGAGATCGTCGACCGCGAGGCGTTCCACGGCGCGGGGCAGGAGCTCACGCTGCTCGTGCAGCCGGGCACGAAGTTCACGCGCTACCAGGTGCGCTTCCGCGAGCCCGACATCCTGCGCAGCCACCTCGATCGCATCTCGCTCGAACTCGAGGCCGAGCGCCAGCAGCGCTTCCGCAAGCTCTACGACGAGCAGCGCGACGAGCTCGGCTTCGACCTCGGGCGGCAGATCTCACCCGACGCGTCGATCTTCGCCGGCTTCACGCACGCGATCGTCGAGATCAGCGACGTCGAGGCCGGCGGCGAGCCGTCGCTCGGCCAGCCGCTCGCGGTGCCGCAGCTCCTGAAGGACGAGGAAGGCACGAACGATTTGTCGCGCGTGCGCTTCGGCATCCGCTATCGGACGCTGAACGCGCTGTTCAATCCGAGCGAGGGCGAGTCGATCCGCGCGGTGGTGTCGAGCTACGACGGCATCTGGGGCAGCGACTACGACTTCGCGTCGCTCGAGTTCTCGTACGAGAAGCTCGGTCTGTTCGGCGAGCCCGAGCAGGGCGCGCGCCCCGGCTGGCGCCTCGCGTTCGAGGCGGGCGTCGCGCAGCCGTACGGCGACACCGACGACGTGCCGTACTCGGAGCGCTACCAGTTCGGCGGCTCGCGCGCGATGCGCGGCTTCGACTTCCAGGGCGTCGGGCCGAACGAGAACGGCGACGCGATCGGCGGGCAGACGAAGATCTTCGGCAGCGCCGAGTACCGCTTCCCGCTGCTCAAGGACAATCCCGCCGACGGCGAGCGCCAGCGCGAGTTCGTGCAGGGGCGCTTCTTCGTCGACGCGTGCGTGCTCGATCCCGACAGCTTCGAGCTCGATTTCAGCGAGCTGCGCGTGTCGGCGGGCTTCGGCCTGTACCTGACGGTGCCGCTGCCGATCGGATTCACGTTCGGCTTCCCGCTCGTGCAGGGCGACGACGACTCGACGCAGGTGTTCTCGCTCGGCATCGGCGCGTTCTGATCACCAGTCGCGCTCGAGCCGGTCGCGCAGCGCGGCGAGCTCCGCCGCGTCCTTGGCGACGAGGCGCGCGCGATCGAGACCCGCGTGCGATCCGGCGAGCAGGTTGTCGACGAGCAGCTCGCGCTCGCCCGTCTCCGCGCGCTCGAGCAGGTGAAACAGCGTCAGCGAGTCGCGCGGCTGCGCAACCGCCAGCGCGGGCTTCATGCGCTCGACGCGCGCCGCGCCCGGCGCGAGCGCGTCGAACTCGAGCGCGAGCCGCTGCAGCTCCGCGTGCGCGTCGCTCCACACCGGAGCGCTCGGTCCGCGGCCGGGGAACGCGCGGCACTGTGCGCCCGCGGGCACGAGCGAGTGGCGGCCGTCCGCCTCGAACGACACGCGGCCCGACTGCACCGAGAGCTGCGTCGAGCCGTCGGGCTCGACCTCGGTGCGGTAGATGCAACCGAGGTCGACCGCGAGACCCGACGGCGTGCCGACGGAGAACACGCGCGGCGCGGCGAAGATCGAAGCGCTGACCGCGCCTTCCTCGAGGTACACGTGGTAGCCGTCGGGGCCGCCGCGCTCGAGCCGCAGCCGCGAGTTCTCCTCGAGCGTCAGCGTGCCGATGTCGCCGACGCGCACGCGCGCGCTCGCGCCGGCGCCGCACACGAGCTCCCGCGCCGCGGCGGCGCCGAGCTGGACGGTCCCGTGCACCTCGACGAGTTCGAACTCGCCCGGCGGCACGGGCGCGGCGTCGATCTTCGTCGCGCGCGAGCGGAAGTACGCCCAGCCGGCGAGCCCGGTCAGCATCAGCGCAGCGGCCGCCGCGGCGGACAGCCACAGCCGCCGCGCGCCGCGCGCGCGCCCCGCGGAGCGCACCTCGAGCGCTCCGAGCTCGAGCGGTCGCTTCGCCGCGTCGTAGCGCAGCGGCGCGAGCGCGCGCTCGAGGCGCGCCTCCTCCGCGTTCGGCGGCTCGCGCGGATCGTTCAGCCAGGGCGTGGGCCCAGAATTGGGTTCGTGTTGTTCGTTCATGGGAATCCGCGGCGCTGCAAGCGCTCGCGCAGCATCTGCATGCCCTTCGACAGGTTCACGCGCACCGAGCCGACGGTC
>SCVU01000369.1 GCA_004296785.1 Planctomycetota bacterium | reverse complement strand
TGCGAGTTCGCGTGCGGCGCGTCGCCGAGCGGCGGCAGTCCCGCGGCTTCGCGTTCGGCGCGGCGCGCGGCGCGCTCGGCCTTGCGCTGCTCGCGCTTCAGCTTCCAGCGCTCGCGGCGCGACAGCCAGCGCTTTTGACCCGGCGCCTGGCCGTCGGTCGGCGCGTGCTGCGACTGCGGAGCCTGCGGCGCGTGCTGAGCTTGCTGAGCTTGCTGAGCGTGCGGCGCGTGTTGCGCATGCTGAGCGTGCGGCGCGCTCGGCGCGGGCGGCGGGGTCGATAGCGGCGCGCGCGGCGCGACGTACGGCGCCGGGCTCGGGCTCGGCGGCGTGACCGGTTGCACCGGTCGCGAGGATGTCGTCAGCGTCTCGGCCGACAGGCGTCCGACCGGCGTCGTCGTCGCGGGGCGCGTGTCATCGGCGGCGAACCCGAGGCCGACGCCGAAGCCGAACGCATCCGTCGAGGCGGCGGGCGGCGGAGCTTCGCGCACGACCGGCGCGGGAGCGGCGTCCTGCGGCGCGGCGACCGGCGCGGCGATCGGCGCGGTGATCGATTCAGCGATCGATTCGGCGATCGGTTCAGCGATCGGTTCAGCGACCGTTTCGACGAGCGGCTCCGCCGCCGGCTTCGCGCGGCGTCGCTCGGCGGCGGGCGCCTTCGACGCGCGCTCGCTCGCGCCGCGCTTCGCGCCGGCCTTCGGAGAACCAGTCTTCGGGGAGCCTGACTTGGCCTTCGAGCGGCCGCGTCCGGTGGAACCTGTGGCTTCGGATTCGCGCGTCAAACAAGAATCTCAGCGGAGAGGGGCACGCCCGGATGGGCCGTGCCGGAATCGAACTTCCGCGGCGCAGGCCGCGGAGCAACGAGTGGCTCGCGTGGGTCGGGTGGCGCGCGCTCACGAGCAGCAGGCGCGGCAGAACGACCGGCGGGCAGCAGAGGGCCCGCGATGGCGAGCCCGAGAGGGGCTCGCTGCGCCGGTGAGCGTCGGCGGGAGGCCGTCGCGACCGGATCCAGGGTTTCGGTGTACGAAAACGCGCGGTGGAATGCCAGCGCGAGCCGCCCGACTGTGCATCCAGCTTAGCTCAGCCGGCGGGATTCGGGGGGCGGGCTCCCGCGGAGCCCGCCCGCAACCGAAGTGAACTGGTCGGGGTGACTGGATTTGAACCAGCGACCTCTTGCTCCCGAAGCAAGCGCTCTAGCCAAGCTGAGCCACACCCCGTTGAGGGGCGACGAGGATAGCGGGCGGAACCGCGACTTGCCAGTCCCCTGCTCGCGAGCCCGTCGATTCAGTGCCCGAGGTCGACGAACACGCCGTTGCTCTTCTCGGCCAGCGACTTCATGAAGTCCTTCTCGAACTCCCCGATCGCCAGCGTGTGCAGCGTGACCTGGCGCAGCTCGTTCGCCTCGAGGAACTCGCGCAGGATGTCGTCGGGCTCGACGAAGTCCCCCACCGTCGGACGGCCGTCGGAGAGGAAGAACACCGTGTCGGCCGCGATCTGGTAGTTCTTCGTGAACGGGTCCTTCGTGCGCGGCCCCATCGCGTTCAGCGACCACATCAGCGCGCCGTACGTGTTGGTCTTGCCCGCGCTGATGTTCGCCGCGCCGCCGAGCCCGGCCTCGACCAGGTCCGACTTCGAGTTGCCGCCGATCGCCTCGAGGCGCCCGACCCACTCCCGCGCGGCGGTCTTGTTGATCAGGTTCGCCGCGACGAGGTTCTTCTTCCACGGGTTCAGCTCGGTCGCGAACGCGAGGATGTTGAAGTTGACGTTCGGCTCCAGGCGCTCGATCGTCCGCTGCAGCTCGGTCTTGACGATGTCGATGCGCATCATCGACGGGTAGCCGCGGTCCTTGTAGCGCTCGCGCTCGACGACCTCGGCCTCCATCGAGCCCGACTGGTCGATGATGAAGATGATCGAGCGCGACGAGGTCTCGATGCCGCCGAACACCGCGCCGACCTGCGGGTTCTCGACCTTCCACGACGACTTGCCGGTCGACAGGTCGCGCTTGCCGAGCAGGAACTTCAGGCCCTCCTCGGTCGGGATCTGGTAGCCCGGGCCCTCCTCCGCGAGGAACTGCTTCCACATCGGCGGGTCCATGCCGAACTCGCGGCCGGTCAGGTTGCGCAGCGCGAGCGCCATCTCCTCGACCAGGCGCCCTTCCTCGATCTGCATGCGCGCAACGAGCGGCGCCACGGACTCGGTGCGGCGCACGGTGCGCAGCCCGCGGATCGCGGCCAGGCGCACCTGCCACACGTCGTCGCCGAGCAGCGCGATCGCCGGCGGCACGACCAGCGGCGACTTGAACTTCGTGAGCTGGTCGAGCGCTTCGGCGCGCACCGCGGGCTCGCTGTCCTTGCAGGCCGCGGCGAGCTTGTCGTGCGTGCCGTCGGCCGCCTCGGGATAGCAGACCGCGAGCGCCTGCAGCGCGTAGCGGCGGATGCCCCAGTTCGAATCGCCGGCCAGCGCGTGCAGCGTCTTCGTCGGCACCTTGTACTTGCCGTTGCGCGTGGCCTGCAGCAGGCCGGCCTTCTGCTCGTTCGCGCCCGCCTTCTCGAGCGCCAGCGCGAGTGCGAGCTTCGAGTCCTCGGACGTGAAGCCGCTCAGCACCTCGATCACAGCGTCGACGACGACGGGCTCGGGCTCCTTCAGCAGCGGCACGATCGCTTCGACGACCTCCGCGCCTTCTTCACCCTTCAGACACAGCACCGCCTCGCGGCGCGACGCAACGTCCTTGTACTTCGCGTATTGCTTCTTGAAGTCGCGGACGAGGGGGTCGTCCTGCTGCGCGAGCGCAACGGACGAGACGAGCAGCGCGCAGCCCGCGCACAGCAGCGCGGCGAGCAGTTGGCGCCGCCAGGAGGCGAGCGACAGGGTCGAGATCAGGGCCATTGGCGAGAACCTAGGCGGTGCTACCCGCTCGGATCGGAGCGGCTACCCGCTGCCAACAGCCTAGCAGTCGCGCCGGCTGGCGCGCGCTCGCGCGCTCAGCGCTTCGGCTGCGGCTTCGGCGCGGGCTTCGGCGCCGGGCGCGGCGCGGGCTTCGGGCGGTTGTCGAGCTTCTTGACCTTGACCTTGCCCGCCGTCTCGTCCTTCGCGGCCGGCGCCTTGGCCGCTTCGACGCGCGCCCGCTCGACGGTCACGCGCGCGCCGCCGTCGATCATCAGCGTGACGTGCGAGGCGTCCAGCGCCGTGACCTTGCCGAACAGCGTGCCGCCGTCGGTGCGCGCCTTCGCGTAGCCGCCGACCGCCAGCGCGCCCTTGTCGAGCTCGGAGCCGTCGCCGATCGTCGGCTTGGCGAGTTCCTTCACACGCACGATGTCGAACGCGAGCTTGCCCAGCGGATCGACGTTGAGCCACACCTTGCCCTGGCCGACCGACACGAGGCGGCCGCTGAAGTTCTCGCCGTCGCTCGTCGTCAGGCGCACGTCGCCGACGTTCGGCGTCTGCATGCGCGCGACGCCGCGGATGTGCTCGAACGGGATCTCGTTCGAGTTCCACAGCATCACGACGCCTTCCAGCGCGGGCCCATTGGTCGCCGGAGCGACGGGCGGGTTGCTCGGCGCGGTGCCGACCGCGTTGCTCGCGGTCGGAGCAGCGGCGACCGGCTCGAATACCGGCTCGACGACGGGCTCGACGATCGGCTCTGCGACCGGTTCGATCTCGGCCGTCGCGACCGGCTCGGGCTCCGGCAGCGGTTCGACCACCGGCGCGGCGACCGGAACGACCGGCGCGATCGGCGTCGCCGCGGCGACGACCGGCGCGCGCACCTCGGCCGGCACTTCGGCCGGCGTGCTCGCGGCGACGAGCGACGTCGTCGGGACGACCGGCGCTTCGTCCACGCACACCGGCGTGGCCGCGCTGACGGGCTCGACGACGACCTGCACGACCGGCACGGCCGGCGTCGGCTCGACGACCGGCGGCAGATCCGGGTACGCGCTCGGAGCCGGCGCGCTGTGCGCGGCGACGGCGACCGGAGCGGGCGCGACGACCGCGGGCGCAGCAGCGGGCGCGACCGGCTTCGGTTGCGCGGCGACGGGCTCCGTCTTCGCCGGCGTCTTCGTCGGCGTCTGCTTCGCGCTCGACGCCGTGCGCTGCGCGGCTTCGCGCGCGTCCTTGTCGCCCTTCGAGCCGAGGTACGGCAGCGCGACCACGCCGAGCGCGGCGACGCAGATGCCGACGACGGCGAACGACACCCACGCCGGACGGCGCACGCGCGCCGAAGGCATCGGCGGCGGCTGCGGCTCGAGCGTCGCGACGTTGGTCTCGACGCGCGAGCGGTGCTTCGACGGCGCGACGGTCAGCGGCGGCGGCTCGACCGGCGCGGGCACGCTCTCCGGCGTGATCTCGCCCGGCACCTCGTGCGCGAGGCCGAGGAAGTCGCCACCCGCTTCCTGCAGCAGGCCGTTGGGGCCGAACGCCTCCGCGGCGCTGATCTGACGCGCGCCATCCGCGGGACGGTTCCCGATCGGATCGGCGGGTGCGGGTGCCGGGGACTGAGATTCTTCGGGGTTCTGCGCACTGGTCATGGAGGCTCTTTCGTCGCGCGCGAAAAGCGGGAGCGATGAGTGTTCCGGTATCGGCCAGTGCGCCCGTCGGATCTTGAAGAAAGATCTTCCGCGGCGGCGCTGTGCAGCGGATCCGTATGCTCGCGGGCGTGCTGAGCTCCCTGCTTTTCCTGGTCGGCGGGCAATTTCCCGCTCCGCAGGCGCCCGAGCAGCGCGTGTCGGAGGCGCGCCTGGCGGAAACCGTGCGCACGCTCGTCGCCTTCGGCCCGCGCATGGGCGGCACGGGCTCCGGCGGGCGCGCCGCCGAGTGGCTGGAGGCGCAGTTCCGCGCCGCCGGGCTCGCGGTCGAAGCGCGCGACGACCCGGAGGCGTGGTCGCACGAGGCCACCGCGTGGCGGGTCGTCGCGCACGTCGCGCCGGCGCAGGAGCGCGTGCTCGAGCGCGCTTGGCCGTGGCTCTACAGCCCGAGCGCGCAGGGCCGCGCGCGCCTGTCGCTCGAGCCGGCGCAGGGCGTTGCGCTGCTCGCCGAGCGCGCTTCCGCGCGGTCGGAGAAGAACAGCTCACCCGCGGTCGTGCTCGTCGACAAGCCGCTGTCGCGCGATGGCGAGTACCCGGTGCTGCGCAGCCTCGCGCGCGGCGACGCGAACAAGTTCCCGGTGTTCGGGATCAGCGCGAAGGAGAGCGCGCTGCTGCGCGAGGCGCTCGCCGCCGGCCGCGCGGTCGAGATCGAGTACGAGCTCGCGGCGATCAATCGACGCGCGCGGCCGCGCACGGTCGTCGCGAAGCTCGCCGCGCGCGCAGGCGCGGCGCCCGGCCACGTGCTGCTGTGCGCGCACGGCGATTCCGATGCGGGCGGACCGGGCGCGAACGACAACGCGAGCGGCGTCGCGATCGTGCTCGAGGCGGCGCGCGCGCTGCGCGCGTCGATCGAGGCCGGCGCGATCCAAGCGCCCGCGCGCGAACTGCGCTTCGCGATCTGGGGCAGCGAGATCCACAGCTCGCGCGCGTACCTCGCAGCGCTCGACGCCGATCCGTCGCCGTGCCTGGGCGTATTCAACTTCGACCAGTCGGGCTACGGCTCGGGCGCGGAGAACCTGCACCTGGAGCCCGACGACGTGCCGGCGAACCGCGCGCTCGTGCTCGATCTCGCGGCGCTGCTCGGCGAGCGCAAGGGAACCGCGGGCTGGCCCGCGCGCTACGCGACGAACAAGAGCCTCGGCGGCACCGACTCCTACGTGTTCAGCAACAGCGCGCGCTTCAAGGACGGCGCGATCCCCGCGCTCTCGATCTTCACGAGCGCGTGGGACAAGCCCGAGACGCATCCGCGCACCGCGGGGATGCCGGGCGAGAGCTGGAGCGACGCTCCAACGGTCGCGGTCGACTGGGACGACTACTACCACTCGACCGGCGACACGCCGGCGAACACGACGGACAAGGAGCCGCACAACATGGGCTGGTGCGCGCGCGTCGCGGCGGTCGGTGCGCTGCGCTACGCGGAGTCGCTCGAGCGGCGCGCGGAAACGGCGCCGGCGCCGACCGAGTCTCCTCAGTCGGCGCCGGCGCGGCGCTGAACGCGCGCTCTCGAGTCCGCTCAGAGCAGCGCGACCGGCAGCAACAAGTGCGCGGGCGGAACGCTGAGTGCTTGCAGCGCCGCGATCGGGCTCGCGTAGGCAGGCGGGTACGCGACGCTCGCGCCGTTCACCGCATGGACTTGCACCAGGCCGGGGCCGCCGTCGCCGCCCGAGCCGACGCTCGTCGGATTCGACGTCAGTCCGGCGCCGCCCTTGCCGCCGCGCGCTTCGAAGACCCCGGGCGCGGCCTGACTGAGATCGAGCGCGTTGGCCTGGATCACGATCATGCCGCCCGAGCCGCCGCCGGAGCCCGCGCCGACGTGATTCAGCGCGAGCGTGTTCTCGCCGGACGCCCCGCTGCCTCCGTTCGCGACGATGCGACCCGTGAGGCCGATGCGCACGGTCTGCGCCTCCGCGATCAGCAGACCGCCGCCGCCGCCGCCGCCGGCGCCCTTCTCGTCGGAGTTCGGCGTCCACACCGGCGTCGGGAAGGTAGGACCCGCGCACGAGTTGCCGCCGGCGCCGCCGCCGACGCCGGGGCGCGGGTACGCGAGCTCGCCCACGATCGGCGGCAGTCCGGGCAAGAACGGCTTCTGACCGAAGAAGTCGTTGTCCGGGTTCGCGTCGACGAACGCGCGCGGAGCGATCGCGCCGCCCTTCGGCGGCTGCAGGCCGGTCACGCAGCCCGTCGCGGTCGGGCCGCCGTTGGCGCCCTTCGCCGCGACGAGGCCGACGCCGCCGCCGACGACGTCGGGTCCGAATGCACCGCCGCCGCCGCCCGCGCCGCGGCGCTTGTCGACGTTCGACGACGACGTAGCGTCGAAACCACTCTCGCCGCCGCCGCCGCCGAGCCCCGAGAATCCGTCGTAGACGCCGAACCCGGCATCGCCCTGCGGCGTCGAGGACGACGTGATCTTGTTCGCCGAACCGCCGCGGCCGCCGCCGGCGGCGCCGAGCGCGCCCTGCTCGACGAGATTGCCGGTGCCGAGCGTCGCGACGTCTTGCGCGCTCCAACCGCTCGCGTCGAGCGTGCCGTCGATTTCGATCGATTGCGCGACGACGTGGAACTCGTACTTGCCGACGACGCGCAGCACCGCGCCGGGCTCGATGCGCAGCGAGTTGACGATGACCTTGCTCGGACCGGTGCGGTACTGGACGACCTGACCGGCGGGAATCACCCAGTCGCCTGACTGCGCGGCGGCGAGACCGGCGAGCAACGGCAGGCACAGCGCGCGCGCGCAGAACGGAATCTGTTGCAGCATGGGGGGACCTCGACTTCCGTCCGCATCGTCGTGCTGCGAGTGGCGCGATGTGCGCCGCGAGGACTCGAAGGACAGCCGGCGGACTCGTGTCTGTTAGTCGCGTCTCCAGCGGCCGTCACGTTGCATGCGAGCGCATTCGCGTGACGCGGAATTGCGCGTGTGTGCGCGTGCGCTCGCACGACTGCGCGCGTTCGCTCGCGCGCGGCGCGGCCTCAGCGCTTGCGCAGCACGCGATTCGCGCCCTGTCGAATCGTCAGCCCCTGCGCGTCGAAGTGTTCGAGCAGCGGGATCAACCACTTGCGCGTCGTGTCGAGCGCGTCGCGCAGCGCCGGGATCTCGAGGTGCCCGTGCTTCTCGCAGTTCGCCGCGATCGCCGCGCGCGCCTCCTCGAGCGCCGCCGTCGCGAAGTACAGCCCTTCGCCGACGTGCCGCGCGTGCCCTTCGTCGGCGAGCAGCGTCAGCATCCGCTTGATCTCGGCTTCCTTGACGTTGAACGCGGCCGCGAGCTCCGGTTGCGTCGGCGGCTGGAAGCGCGCCGCGGCGAGCCGCTCGCGCAACGCGTCGAACAGCGCGCGTGACTTCGCATCGAGCGCCAGGCTGCGGCCGGCCGCGCGCACCTTGCCGCCGGCCTCGAGCACCAACTGCTGCCGCGCCGCCGCCTCCTCGAGCAGCGCGTGGAACAGCGCCTCGTCGTAGCCGGTCGACGCGCGCAACACGCTCGTCTCGACCGCGCTGCGCAGCGGATTCGCCGCGAAGTACTGCTCGAGCGCCGACGTGACGCGTGCGAGCCCGCGCGTGAGCGACTGCGCGTGCATCCACTTCCCGCTCTTGCCGATCGCGCGCGCCGACTTGCCGCCCAGCTTCGCGAGCAGCGCCGCGACGTCGGCAACGGGCAGCTTCAGATCCAGCGACAGATCCTGCGCGCTCGACAGCACCGCGCCGCGCCGCAGCAGCATGGCCTCGAGCAACTGCGCCGGCGAACCGAGGCTCTGCTCCTGGTGCGCGAGCTCGTCGATCACGAACTCCTTGAAGCGCTTCAGGCGCCAGCGGCTCTCCTCGACGATCACGCCGCCGCCGAGCGTCCGCTCGGGCGACAAGAGGCGCAGCAGGAAGCGATCGCCGGGCGCGCACACGACCGGCTCGTCCAGCCGCACCTGCGCGAGGCAGGTCGCGCCGGGCTCGAGCCGCTCGACGTCGAGCAGCACGATCTCGCCCGAAGGATCCGCGGTGCCGGTGTGGAAGCGGATGCGCGTGCGATTCTCGAGCGGCCGCTCGAGGCTCGCGAGCGCCGTCAGCCGCACGCCGAGCATCGCCAGCGCGCGGAAGTAGCCCGGCGCCGCGACGACCGAGCCGCGCCGCACCTCGTCGACGCGCACGTCGGAGAGATTGATCGCGGTCGAGTGGCCGGCGCGCGCGGTGTCGACCGACTGCTTGTACGCCTGCAGCGAGCGCACGCGGCCCTGCGCGCCGCCGGGGAGCACTTCGAGCGCGGCGCCGATGCCGACGCGGCCCGCGACCGGGATGCCGGTGACGACGGTGCCGTGGCCGCGCGCGCTGAACACGCGCTGCACGCTCATGCGGAACACGCCCTCGGCCGAGCGCGGCGTGGCCGCGTCGGCGAGCGCCTGCAGCGCGGCGCGCAGCTCGTCGAGCCCCGCGCCGGTGTGCGCCGACACACGGAGGATCGGCGCGTGCTCGAGGAACGTCCCCGCGACGAGCTCGCGCACGTCGAGCTCGGCGAGGTCGACCAGCGCCGGCTCGACCGCGTCGATCTTGGTCAGCGCGACCAGGCCGCGCTCGAGCCCGAGCAGCTGCATGATCTGCAGGTGCTCGCGCGTCTGCGGCATCACGCCGTCGTCGGCGGCGATCACGAGCAGCACGAAGTCGATGCCGGTCGCGCCGGCGACCATGTTCTTCAGGAAGCGCTCGTGCCCCGGCACGTCGACCATGCCGACCGTGCGGCCCGACGGCAGCACGAGCGGCGCGAAGCCGAGGTCGATCGTCAGGCCGCGCTCCTTCTCCTCGGGCAGCCGATCGGGATCGACGCCGGTCAGCGCGTGGACCAGCGTCGACTTGCCGTGGTCGATGTGGCCGGCGGTGCCGATGACGAGCGGTTGGATCTCCACGGGAGGCTGTGCGCGCGACGAGCATCCGGGGCGCGGTCTCGGAACGCAACGCCCGACCTGCCAGAATGCCGCGCCCTCGCGGGACGACGACACCGTGCGCATCGCCAGCCTGCTCCCCGCCGCGACCGAGATCGCCTGCGCGCTCGGCGCAGAAGACGAAATCGTCGCGCGCTCGCACGAGTGCGACTTTCCGCGCGGCGTCGAGCGCGCGCCGATCGTCACGCGCACGCGGCTGACTCCGCTGCTGGGCGCGCTGCCGAGCTCGGCGGACATCGACCGCGACCTGCGCGAGCTCGTCGCGCAGGCGCTGGCGATCTACGAGCTCGACGTCGATGCGCTGCGCGCGGCCGCGCCCGACGTGATCCTGACGCAGGATCTGTGCGACGTGTGC
>SCVU01000368.1 GCA_004296785.1 Planctomycetota bacterium | reverse complement strand
GTCGAATCTGACGTGGAACGATCTGTCCGGTTTGCTCGATCAGGGACACGCGATCGGCGCCCATACGGCGAGTCACGTCCGGTTGTCGGCGATCGGTGCGGCCGACGAGTTGCATCGCGAGGTCGTGGAGAGCGCCGACACCCTCTCACACCGGCTGGGCACCCCGATCGACCACTTCGCGTTCACGTACGGCGACCTGGCCAGTCTGTCTCGCGAGGCCTTCGAAGTGGCGCGGCGGCGATTCACGTTTGTTCACTCCGGCATGCGCGGTGACAACGTCGGCGTGTCGCCCCTCGCCATTCGCCGGGATCCCTGCGCGATGATCGACGCGCGGCACAACTACTTCCTGTACTCGAATCCGTTCACCGGCGCGCTGCTGGAGGGCGCCGGCGATCGGCGGCACGCCGCGAATCTCGCGCGGCTCGACGCATGGGCGCGATGACGCAGGCGCCGCTGCCGCGCTGGGCTGACGTGCGCCGGGCGCCGCGAGGCTCGGTCCGGTCGGACGACGAGCTGACCGCGCCGTGGCGCCGCGCCGGCGACGTGGCCGGGCTGCTATCGCGGTCGTCGTGGTCGATCGCGCTCGTCGCCGAGTGGCGCCGCCGGCTCGCGCCGGAGCGACCGGTCACCGTGTGGCTTCCGGCCTTCTTCTGCAATTCGGCGCTCGTCGTCCTGCGTCGCACCGGCGCGCGGTTGGTGTTCTATCCGATCACCGACGCGCTCGAACCGGAGATGTCCGCGTTTGCCACCCTCGCCGCCGAGGCGCCGCCCGACGTCGTGATGGTCGTGCATTACTTTGGCCGGCCGACGCCGACCTCCGCGCTTCACGACCTCTGCACTCGGCACAAGGCGTGGCTGCTGGAAGACGCGGCTCACGTGCTCGGGCCGGTGGCGGGCGTCGGCGTCCAGGGCGACTTCGTCCTGTACAGCCCTCACAAACATCTCCCGATTCCAGACGGCGCGGTGCTCGTGGCGCGCCCCGGAGGTCCGAGCAAGCTCGGCGAGGGTCTCGCGGTTTTCGGCGAGCCGTCGACGTGGCCGGCCGGCCTGGCGACGCTGCAGCGCGAGTTGGGCAGCGGCGTTCGCGGCGTAGAGCGGCGGGCGCGAGTGTGGTTGGCGAAGCGGGTCGCGCAGAAACTCGGCGCCCGGTCGGCCGCTGCGGCGCCGTTCGCCGAGCCTCTCACGACCGAGGATCACGCCGACCTGCCCGAGCCGTCGTGCTCGACGATGTCGCGGAGACTGCTCGGCACGCAGGCGAAGGGGCTCGGTGCGCGCGCGCGCGAACGGCATCAAGTGTTGTGGGACGAAGTGCTCCCGCGCCTTGGCGTGGATCTTCGTCCCACCGAGCGGGCGACCCGCCGCGCGTGGACGCCGTACCTCTCTGCGTACTCCTCCGATTCCGCCGAACGCGCCTACACCGAATTGGGCCGTCGGGGCTTTCCCGTGACGACCTGGCCCGACCTGCCGCCCGAGGTGAAAGCGGATCGGCAACGGCACGAGCACGCCTGGCGGTTGCGGCATTCGCGCGTGTACCTGCCGGTTCACGCGAGCCTCGGTGCCGCCGCCATCGCGCGGTGCGCGGGCGCCGTCGCCGGGCCGTCGGCGCCGTCCGTGACGCTGCGGTGGGATTCGGTAAGTTCTGAGCAATGGCATGGCTGGCTCGCCGCTGCCGGGCAGTCGAACCTCCTCCAGGACTGGGCCTACGGTCTCGCCAAGGCGGAGGAGACCGGCTGGGCCGTGCGCCGACTGGTGTTCATGCGCGCAGACGGCACGCCGGTTGCCATCGCGCAGTTGTTCGAGCGGCGCATCGCCCGCGTCGCCACGCTGCGCCGCCTGAACCGGGGGCCGGTGTTTGTCGGCGCCCCGACCGGTGACGAACGCCTCGCGGTCTGGCGCGCGGTGGCCGGGCTGGGCGGGCTCGTCAGACGAGAGGTGCTCGCAGTGAGATCGGAAGAGC
>SCVU01000367.1 GCA_004296785.1 Planctomycetota bacterium | reverse complement strand
GCCGCGGATCACCGCGGCGCGGAAGTACGCGAGCACGACCGCGCGCGCCTCGTAGCGCGCGCGCATGCGCTCGCGCACGTCCTGCGGCATGTCGCGGATGCCGAGGTCGCGCTCCCAGCGCTCGGCCGGGAAGTCCGCGGGCGTCAGTCTGCCGTCGGCGTCCGCGTCGAGCTTCGCGAACACCTCGCTCTTGCGCGGGTACTCGCGGGGCTCGATCGCGCCGTCGCCGTCGCCGTCGTAGCGCGCTGCGAGGAACGCGAACGTCGTCTTGACGTCCGCGTCGGCGAGCGGACTGCTGCGCGGCGCACTGCACGCGGCGAGCGCGCACAGCGGCGCACAGGCGGTGAGGACGAAGCTGCGCAGCGTCGCTGTGCAGCGGCGGCGGCGGACCGAGCCGCGAACGCGGTCTGCGCCAGCGCGGCGCGCCGCAACGGTCTGGGGCGAGCTACCCACCGGAGAGCGCCTGGAGGATGTGCACGGTCGCGCCGCTCGGCACCGGCTCGTCGAGCTCGCGCAGGAAGCGCTTGTCGAGATACACCTTGATGTGCGGACGCAGCACGCCCTGCTCGTCGACGATGCGGAACAACAGGCCCGGGTGGCCGCGATCGAGATCGGCGAGCACGTCGCGCAGCGTGTTCCCGCGCGCAGAAAGCTCGCTCGCACCGGCGGTGTACTCGTGCAGGATGCTTGCGACGTGGACGCGGACCGGGGTGCGGGTGGTCATGGCGAGCACCTGGAACTACGCACCCGCAACGCGCAGCGAGTAGATCCGCGGCAGGTGCGCGAGCTGCGACTTCCAACTCGCGCCGCCGTCGGTGCTGCCCCAGATCTCGCCCGAGGTCGTGCCGAAGTACAGCGAGACGCGCGCATTCGCCGGGTCGACGCAGAACGCCTGGCGCAGCACCGTCCAGTACGCATCCTGCCGCGGCAGCCCGCGGTCCAGCCGCTGCCAGCGCTTGCCGCCGTCGCGCGTGACGTACACGGCCGGCTTTCCGTCGACGGACGTGCGCGGCCAGATCGTGCGGCCGTCCATCGGGATCACCCACACGGTGTCGCGATCGCGCGGGTGCGCGGCGATCGGGAAGCCGATGTCGCCGATCGCCTTCGGCATGCGGCGGCCGATGCGCGCCCAGCGCTCGCCCTGCGCGCGGTCGAGCCGGTGGATGCCGCAGTGATTCTGCTGGTACCAGCGATCCGGGTCGGCCGGGTGCATCAGCATGCAGTGCGGATCGTGGCCGTACTCGAGATCGGGGTCGGGTTGGAAATCGGCCGACACGCCCTGATTCAGCGGCTTCCAGTGCGCGCCCTGGTCGAAGCTCTCGAACGTGCCGCCGCTCGAGCAGGACACGGTCATGTGGCGCTCGTCGCGCGGATCGATCTGGATCGAGTGGAGCACCGGACCATCGGGCGTTCCGTCGACGCCGACGTTGATCCACGCGGCCCACATCGGATTGAGGTTCCAGCCGTCGACGCCGCGCCACGTGTCGCCGCCGTCCTCCGAGCGGAACAGACCCTGCGGACTGGTGCCGCAGTACCAGACGTCCGGTTCGTTCGCGTGCCCGGGCTCGAGCCAGAAGTTCGTCTTGACGCTCTGGCCGATC
>SCVU01000046.1 GCA_004296785.1 Planctomycetota bacterium | reverse complement strand
GCCGACGGCGCTCAAGCCGCTCGAGCGCATCGCGCACAACTACTGGTGGGCTTGGAACCACGACGCGGTCGCGCTCTTCGAGCGACTTTCGCCGCGCAAGTGGGCCGCGGCCGGCCACAACCCGATCCAGCTGTTGCGCGAGGCGTTCGGCGAGGACCTCGACGAGCGCGCGCGCGACGCCGCGTACGTCGAGGCGCTCGCCGAGGTCGCCAAGCGCTTCGACGAGTACATGCGCGAGCGCCACACCGATGCGCCGGCCGGCGGCGCCGAGCTGTCGTGGAAGCATCCGATCGCGTACTTCTGCGCGGAGTTCGCGATCCACGAGTCGCTGCCGATCTACTCGGGCGGCCTCGGCGTGCTCGCGGGCGATCACCTGAAGAGCGCGAGCGATCTCAACCTGCCGCTGGTCGGCGTCGGGCTGTTCTACCGCAAGGGCTACTTCCGCCAGCGCGTCGGACTCGGCGGCGAGCAGCTCGCGCACGACGCGGAGAACGATCCGGCGCGCCAGCCGCTCGAGCTCGTGCGCGACGACGCCGGCGACCCGCTCGAGATCCGGCTGCAGTTCCCGTCCAGCGAGCTCGTGCTGCGCGCGTGGAAGGCGCAGGTCGGCCGCGTGCCGCTGTACCTGCTCGATTCCGACGTGCCGTCGAACCGCCCGGAGGATCGCTCGATCACCGCGCAGCTGTACGGCGGCGACCACGAGGCGCGGCTGCGGCAGGAGATCGTGCTCGGCCGCGGCGGCGCGCGGCTGCTCGCGCGCCTCGGCATCGAGCCGGCCGTGCTGCACCTGAACGAGGGCCACGCGGCGTTCGCGCCGCTCGAGCGCGCGGCGCGGCTGGCGAGCGAGCGCGGGCTGACGTACGAGGAGGCGCGCGCGCTCGTGCGCGCCACGACCGTCTTCACGACGCACACGCCGGTGCCGGCCGGACACGACCGCTTCTCCGAAGACCTGCTGCGCCGCTACTTCAGCGACGCGCCGATCTCGCTCGGCCTGCCGTGGGAGCGGCTGCTCGCGCTCGGCCAGTCCGACGACCGCGGGTCCGAGTTCAACATGACGTACCTGGCGCTCAACTTCGCGAGCTTCGCGAACGGTGTCAGCCAGTTGCACCGCGACGTGTCGCGGCGCCTGTTGCAGCCGTACTGGCCGAAGCTGCTCGAGCTCGAGCTGCCGGTCGACGGCGTGACGAACGGCGTGCACCTGCCGACGTGGACGTCGCCGGAGCTCGCGGCGGCGCTCGGCGCGCAGCGCCGCGCGGTCGGTGCGCACGACTTCCGCGAGCGCGCGGCAGCGCTCGATCCGCGCGCGCTGTGGGAGCTGCGCTCGCGCGCGCGCGCGAAGCTGCTCGCGACCGTGCGCACGCGGCTGTCCGCCTCGTTCGTCGAGCGCAACGACAGCCCGAGCGTGCTCGCGCGGATGCTCGCCGGCCTCGACGGCGAACCGCTGGTGATCGGCTTCGCGCGGCGCTTCGCGCCGTACAAGCGCGCGCAGCTGTTGTTCCGCGACCACGAGCGGCTCGCGCGCCTCGTATCCGACGCGCGGCGCCCGGTGCGCTTCCTCTTCGCGGGCAAGGCGCACCCGGCCGACAAGCTCGGACAGGACATCCTGCGCCGCGTCGTCGAGCTCTCGCGCTCGGACGCGTTCGCGGGCAAGGTCTTCTTCCTCGAGGACTACGACGTCGACCTCGCGCGCTCGATGGTGCAGGGCGTCGACGTGTGGCTGAACAATCCGGTGCGCGAGCTCGAGGCGAGCGGCACTTCGGGCATGAAGGTCGCCGCGAACGGCGGGCTCAACCTCTCGATCGCCGACGGCTGGTGGATCGAGGCGGCCGACGGGACGAACGGCTGGACGATCGCCGACGGCCGCGTCTTCGGTCCGCAGGAGCTGCAGGACGAGCACGACAGCGCGGTGCTGTACCGGATGCTCGAGGAGGACATCGCGCCGCTGTTCCACGAGCGCGACGCGGCGGGCCTGCCGCAGCGCTGGCTCGAACGCGTCAAGCGCTCGCTCGCGACGATCCCGCCGCAGTTCAACACCGATCGCATGGTCGGCGAGTACCGCGAGCGCGCGTACCGCCCGCTCGCGCAGTCGTGGTACGCGCTGACCGCGAAGGACGATCTCGGCGCGCGCGAGCTCGCCGCGCGCCACGCGCGGCTGCGCAAGGGCTTCGCGGAGCTGCGCGTGCTCGGCACGAAGATCATCGGGCTCGACGCGGCCAAGGTCGGCGACGGCATCGAGGCGCAGGTCGACGTCGACCTCGGCGCGCTCGCGCCCGAGGAGATCACGGCCGAGCTCGTGTTCGGCCACGCGCGCGGCGCGGGCAACGGGCTGCACAACCTGTCGGTGCTGCCGCTCGGTCCGGTCGCGCGCGGCGGCCGCGTGTACAGCTTCGTCGGCGTGCAGCGGCTGCAGCGCTCGGGTTCGTACTCGTACGGCGTGCGGCTGCGCGCGCGCGTCGAGCGGCACGAGGACGCGGCGCTGCGCGAACTGGTGATCTGGGCGTAGCGTGCGCAGAATGCGCGGATGACGAGACTCCGCGCCTTCGCGTCGACCCTCGCGCTCGCAACCGCGCTCGCTGCGGCGCTCGCATCGGCCTGTAGCGCGCCGCTGCCGCCCGCTCCGCGCCTCGATCTCTCCGCGCCGCCGGCCGCGCTGCGCCTGCCCGCGATCTTCGGGCCGCACATGGTGCTGCAGCGCTCCGCGCGCGCGCGCATCCACGGCTGGGCCGCGGCGGGCAGCGCGATCTCGATCCAGGCCTCGTGGCTCGCCGATCCGGTCGCGTGTCGCGCCGACGAGCGCGGCACGTGGGCGGCCGAGCTCGCCGCGAACGAGCCCGGCGGTCCGCACCGCATCACGATCCAGAGCGGCGCGCAGACGCTCGCGCTCGACGACGTGCTGATCGGCGACGTGTGGCTGTGCTCGGGCCAGTCGAACATGGAGATGTCGATCCGCGACCAGGCGCCGGGCGGCTTCGGCGTCGCCGACGAGGCGGCCGAGCTCGCGGCCGCGTCGCGGCCGCAGCTGCGCCTGTTCGACGTCGAGAACGCCGTCGCGCCGCGCGAGCAGTCCGACTGCCGCGGCGAGTGGCGCGTGTGCGACGCGCAGTCGGTCGCGTCGTTCAGCGCCGTCGGCTACTTCTTCGGCGCGGCCGTCCACGCCGCGACCGGCACGCCGATCGGCCTCGTCGGCAGCAATTGGGGCGGCACCCGCATCGAGGCGTGGACGAGCACGAGCGGGCTCGCCGATTTCGCCGACGAGCGCGCGAACCTCGAGTTCGTGCGCGACGAGCGCGAACACCCCGAGCGCAACGTCGCGCGCTCGGCCGCGCGGCGCGCCGCGTGGTGGAGCGAGCTCGACCAGATCGATCCGCCCGCGCCGCGCGTCGCGCCGGGAGCGGCGCTCGACGGCTGGGGCACGCTCGAGGTGCCGGCGATGTGGAGCGGCGAGTACGAGGGCTACGACGGCACGCTGTGGCTGCGCCGCGAGTTCGAACTTCCCGCCGGCCTCGTCGGCTCCGACCTCGTGCTCGAGCTCGGCCCGATCGACGACATGGACACCGTGTGGCTCGACGGCGAGCGCGTCGGCGGCATGCAGGAGGCCGGGCGCTGGACCGAGCCGCGCCGCTACGAGATCCCCGCGCGCCTCGCGACCGCGGGCGCGCACGTGCTCGCGATCCGCGTGCTCGACACCGGCGGCGGCGTCGGCGTGGCCGGCGCGCCCGACGCGTCGCGGCTGCGCGCGCGCGACGGGATCGGCGGGCCGAAGGTCGCGCTCGCGGGCGCGTGGCGCGCGCGGCGCGGCGTCGAGCTCGCGAAGCTGCAGCGCTTCCCCGAGTCGGGCCGCTTCGG